>JAGRMX010000422.1 GCA_020441025.1 Leptospiraceae bacterium | reverse complement strand
GGGTCATGTGCTAACGGAGGCGGTTACTACCATTACTCTTATGCGGTTGTGCGCGGCTGTGACCGGATTGTGCCAGTTGATGTATACGTGCCGGGTTGTCCGCCCACTGCGGAAGCACTGCTTTACGGCATTATTCAACTGCAGAACAAAATCCGCCGCACCAATACGATTGCCCGGTAATGTTTAACCCGATGATTTTTAACTCATGAGCCCGCAAGCATTAGTCGATAAACTCCTGGATCGCTTTGGCGATGTGCTTCAGTCCAGTAAGCTGGCGCATGGTCAGGTGGTGATCGAAGTTCCACACCAGCATCTGCTGGAAGTTATGACCGCGCTACGCGATGAATCTGATTTCCAATTCCAGCAGCTGTTGGATTTATGCGGTGTCGATTATGCCGCGTATGGCAAGGACGAATGGGCGACAGACGAGACTACCGCCACCGGTTTCAGTCGCGGTGTAGAGCCAGCGGCTACCGGTCGAGCGGCCAGTGTTGTGCGTCGTATCGGTGAAACTGCCGATCGCAATAAACGTTTTGCGACTGTCTATCAACTCCTGTCGCTTGCCAATAATCAACGCTTGCGTGTACGTGCGTTTGCTCCCGATGATGATTTACCAGTTATTCCATCCGTCGTGACCATCTGGGCATCCGCCAACTGGTACGAGCGTGAGGCATTTGATTTGTTCGGTATCGTGTTCGAGGGTCATCCCGACCTGCGCCGGATTCTTACGGATTACGGCTTTGTGGGGCATCCGTTCCGCAAAGACTTTCCTTTAGTCGGTAATGTGGAAGTGCGCTACGATCCGGACAAAGGGCGGGTCGTATACGAGCCGGTTAGCATAGAGCCGCGCGTCCTGGTACCGCGTGTGATTCGCAAGGATCACCGTTATTTGAAGCCAGAGGCCTGAGCCATGCCCGAGATACGCAATTACACTCTCAATTTTGGTCCGCAGCATCCGGCTGCGCATGGCGTGCTGCGCTTAGTGCTGGAAATGGACGGCGAAGTTATTCAGCGGGCCGATCCGCATATCGGTCTGTTGCACCGTGCTACTGAAAAGCTGGCTGAAAGCAAGCCGTTTAATCAGAGCATCGGTTATATGGACCGGCTCGATTATGTTTCGATGATGTGCAATGAGCACGGTTATGTGCTGGCCATTGAGAAGCTGCTAGGTGTCAAACCGCCTGTCCGAGCGCAATACATCCGCGTCATGTTTGATGAAATGACCCGGATTCTGAATCACCTGCTGTGGCTGGGTTCGCATGCACTGGATGTCGGTGCGATGACGGTATTTCTGTACTGTTTTCGTGAGCGTGAAGACCTGATGGATTGCTATGAGGCGGTTTCTGGAGCCCGTTTGCACGCTACTTACTACCGTCCTGGCGGGGTCCATCGCGATTTGCCGGGCAGCATGCCGAAATACGAATATTCCAAATTCCGCAGCAAGCAGGATGTTGACGAGCTGAATCAAACCCGGCAGGGATCGATGCTGGATTTCATCGAAGCGTTTACCGAAAGGTTTTCTAAGCGGGTTGATGAATACGAGATTTTGCTGACGGATAACCGCATCTGGAAGCAGCGTACGGTTGGGATTGGCGTTGTTAGTCCGGAGCGGGCTTTGCAACTGGGTTTTTCCGGCCCTATGCTGCGTGGTTCTGGCATCGAGTGGGATGTACGCAAAAAACAACCTTACGAAGTCTACGATCAGCTGGATTTCGATATTCCAGTCGGTGTTAATGGCGATTGTTATGATCGTTATCTGGTTCGGATTGAAGAAATGCGTCAGGCGAATCGGATCATCAAGCAATGTGTTGATTGGTTGCGGGTTAATCCGGGGCCGGTCATGCTGGATGAGCATAAAATCTCGCCGCCTCATCGCGAAGAGATGAAGGAAGACATGGAAGCGCTGATCCATCATTTCAAGTTATTTACCGAAGGTTATTGTGTCCCGGAAGGCGAAGTGTATGCCGCTGTTGAACACCCGAAAGGTGAGTTCGGGGTGTACTTGATCTCTGATGGTGCCAATAAACCGTATCGGGTCAAAGTGCGCGCACCAGGTTTTGCGCATATCTCGGCCATGAACGAGATGGCACATGGGCATATGCTGGCCGATGTGGTGGCGATCATCGGCACCCAGGATATTGTATTTGGGGAGATTGACCGCTGATGAGCGAACACACTGATAGCAATACGCTCACGGGCAACGTGCTTTCAGAGCATGCCCGCGAGGAAATTGATCACTGGATTGCCAAGTATCCGGCCGAGCGCAAGCAATCGGCTGTACTGGCGGCATTGCGTACTGTGCAGCATGAGAATCAAGGCTATCTGACCACTGAGCTGATGGACGCCGTGGCAGATTATCTGGATATGCCGAAAATTGCGGTGTACGAAGTAGCCTCATTTTATTCGATGTATGAACTTAAACCGGTAGGACGACACAGTATTTCAGTGTGCACCAATATCTCCTGCATGTTGTGTGGTGGCTATGACATTTTGGCCCATATCGAGAAAAAACTGGGCATCAAGGTGGGTGAATCCACCCCGGACGGCAAGTTTTATCTGAAAGAGGAAGAAGAGTGCCTGGCGGCTTGCTCTTTCGCCCCGATGATGCAGGTTGATCATGTGTACTATGAAAATCTGACGCCAGAAATTGTTGACCAAATCCTGGATGCTCTGGAGTGACGCGTGTCTGAGTCAAATACAAACAAGCCCGTAACCAATCAAGTTTGTTATGCGACTCTGGGCCATGATCAGCCTTGGTCCATGCAGACTTATGAGTCAATCGGCGGTTACCAGGCCTGGAAAAAAATTCTGGCTGGTAAGCTGACACCGGAACAGGTCGTTGAGGAAGTTAAAGCCTCGGGTTTGCGCGGTCGTGGCGGGGCCGGTTTTCCCACCGGCCTGAAATGGAGTTTCATGCCGCGTAAGGCTCCGGTACAAAAATACATTGTCTGCAATTCGGATGAATCCGAACCCGGTACCTGTAAAGATCGCGATATCCTGCGTTTCAATCCGCATGCCCTGGTTGAGGGTATGGCCATTGCCGGTTTCGCTATGGGCGCCACAGTCGGCTACAACTACATGCGCGGCGAGTGGCTGGACGAACCGTTCATGCGCTTTGAAGATGCACTGAAAGAGGCATATGACGCTGGCCTGCTAGGTAAAAATATCCAGAGGTCGGGGGTCGATTTTGATTTGTATTGCTCGCTTGGTGCAGGAGCGTATATCTGTGGTGAAGAAACCGCACTGCTGGAATCACTGGAAGGCAAAAAAGGCCAGCCGCGTTTCAAACCGCCGTTTCCAGCCAACTTTGGCCTGT
>JAGRMX010000421.1 GCA_020441025.1 Leptospiraceae bacterium | reverse complement strand
ATCCAGTTCGATTTTAACTTCGCCTGCGCGTGTAAATTTCAACGCGTTTGAAATTAAATTCGACAGGATTTGATTTAAGCGAAACGCGTCTCCATACAGCATATCCGGCAGGCGATCATTGATATGCACGTTGAATTGCAGTCCTTTACGTTCAACCAGATAGCGATAGGCCAGCACACTGTTCAGAATACTGTGACGAACGGAAAATGGTGTATTCTGCAATTGCAATTTGCCCTGCTCCAGGCGCGTCAGGTCGAGTATGTCATTTAACAGGTTCAACAAAATCGAGCCCGCGTTTTGCACGTGCTCCAGGTACTGACGGTGCTCGTTTTGTTCAATCTCACCGTGCAGGATATCCGTCAATCCCAGGATGGCGTTCAACGGAGTTCGAATTTCATGACTGAGCGTGGCGACAAACTTACTTTTATAGTGACTGGCCGCTTCCGCTCGATCCCGCGACTCGCGTAAAATCTCGTTGGTTTCTTTGAGGTGTCGCATGGAAATCACTTTCGCCGTGATTTCATCATGAACCATTAGAAATAGAGGCGTCTCATCGGCGTGTTGCAGAGGATTGAAACGCAACGCAAACCATTGTTCGCCCCGGGGAGATGGGCAGGGATATTCAATATAGAATTCCGGCCGGACACCCGCGATTACCGCGCGTAGACCCTCGGCGATTTGTTCCGAATACTCACGGTAGCGGCTATTGTCCTGATCGCAATAAAACAGGTAGTTTTCGCCCACACCGAAGTCCGGAGCACGCATACCATTGGCCCCGGCAAATTCTTTCCAGCGCCGGTTTACAAAGAGAATATCACCGGTAGTACTGAGAACGGCGGCTTCCGGGTTCAGGGAATCCAGTGTCAATGCGATGGCAGAATCGATCTCGATCATCCTGTCAACCTTCCGTTCTGGAAATAATACAAAATTGCACTGAATATGGCATACAATTTTTTACGCAGTTACGACGTTTCCAAATAATACGACATGAGCATCCGTAATTCGAACCTTCCGAATGGTCGCCACTGACTCTATCGGCAATGGCGCCGATCCGGGGATGACGCGCAACCGGGCGCGACCGGGCCATAGTCACAGGACATAAATGCCGGAGCAATTTTTTAGAATATCAAAATCCGACACTGAACTATCGCCCCCGCCGATCCCGATAATCTGATCGTGGCTGAGAACAAAAAGGAACAATTGGCACCCACCCGCTTTATTCAGAAAGGGAACGGCAAAGTTGTGAATCTGAATTACTATCGAATCCGCAAGAGCCTGCGGGAAGAAGGATTCGATCTGGTGGATGATCATAACGGCAAGCTGAAGCTCGTTCTGCGTATGCCTCGCGGGTAAGTCGACTGTCTCTTCTATCGCCATGGGGCCTTGCATTTTGACAGAAGCTCCACAGCTTTTGGATTAATAGTTACGAGCAAAAAAGTCATGACGCTACTTCCGGCTGAGGCATATTCGCCCATCCGGATGATCGCAAATGATTCGACTGGCCCGCTTTTTGATTCTGCGACCCCTCCTGACCAACATCATCCTGGTGTTGGTATTGCTGCTGGCCGCTTCCTCTTTCTGGAACATTCGTCGCCAGGCCTATCCCCGGGTTGACTTTGGCAAACTCAATATCGTAACCATTTATCCGGGCGCTTCGCCGGAAGACGTGGAATTAAACGTCACCATCAACCTGGAAGAAGCCATTCGGGAAGTAAGCGGTATCGATCATTATATATCTCGATCCACCGAGAACTATTCCTTCATCCAGGTGGTCATTGATCCGGATGTCGAGGATCAGGATGAAGTCAAAGATCAGATTCGCAACGCCATTGATCGCGTTTCAGATTTACCGGCGGAGGTGGAGGAACGCCCCATCGTCGAAGAGATCAAAATGGACCGGCAACCGATCTATGAGATCGCGCTGACCATGCAGGAACCCGATGATGAGTTGCTTAATTTCCATGCCCGTCAGCTAAAAAAGAAACTGCTGGATATACCGGAAGTTTCGGTGATTGACGAAGTCGGCATGCGCGATCGTGAAATCCAGATCCTGCTGGATAGAGAGCATATGGCTCGTTACCAGGTGTCTTTTGACGATGTCATCCGCGCCATTAAATACAATAAAATTCGAGTCAGCGGCGGCAGCCTGGAATCATACACCCATGAAACCGGCATAGTAACTTTATCCGAGTTTGAAAGTCCGCAGGATGTGGCCAATATAATCATCCGGGCCAATCCCGGAGGCAACCGGGTGCGCATACGGGATGTGGGCCGAGTACAGGATTCCTTTGAGAAGCAGGAGATTGTCGTCAAGTTTCGCGGCGAGCGAGGCGTCTCATTGTACGTGCAGAAGAAATGGTCCGCGGACGTGATTCGCACGGTGGATAAAGTTAAAGCGGCCATTGAAACCTACCGGACGGATCTGGCGCCGAATGAAATCAATTTTCATTCCACCTGGGACAGTTCCATCGAAACACGCACCATGCTGAACATTATGTACGGCAATGCAATCGCCGGATTGATACTGGTTGTGATAATTCTTTTTTTGTTTCTGGATTTTCGCATCGCTTTCTGGACCGCAATGGGTATTCCGCTTTCGTTCGCCATTGCGATTATTTTCATTCCTCTGCTGGGCATTACCATCAATTCCATATCGCTGGTCGGAATGATCGTGGTGCTCGGCATGATCGTCGACGACGCAATCATCATCGGCGAAAGCATCTTTCGTTACCTGGAACAGGGTTTGCCGCCCCGGGAAGCGGCCATCAAAGGTTTATCCGGTGTTGTTCGACCGGTATTCGGCACGATTATTACCACCATCATCGCTTTTCTGCCGTTGTACTTTTTGCCCGGTGTGGTCGGCGATTTCGGCCGTGAAATTCCGACGATGGTAATTATTACTTTGCTGGCCAGTTTTGTCGAAGCGACAACGGTACTGCCCGCCCATCTGGGACATGAACGCGATTCGTCCGCGCGAAATAAAAAAAACCAGCCGTATCAATCGCACCCTCCCGGCCAGAAGCTAATCGATTGGCTGGAAGTCCGCTATGTGCGCGTACTGGGCATCGCCCTGCGCTTTCGCTGGGTCATGGCGCTGTGCTTTCTCGGGTTTCTGATTGTGGGCGGGGGTTTGGGGCTGATATTTGTAACGCCCAACATGTTTCCGGACGACCAATCTTATCGCGTCTGGATACAGGGTGAATTACCCCGCGGCACCAATTTAAATTATACCAATACGGCCACGCAAAAAGTGGAAGCGGCCATCGAAGCGCTTCCGCCGGATGTACTGTATGCTTATCGTACATTTGTCGGCAATGAGTACG
>JAGRMX010000420.1 GCA_020441025.1 Leptospiraceae bacterium | reverse complement strand
CTTTATGCAGTTCGGCTGCGGGAATCGATTTCAGTTCGGGTATCCAGCGTCGGATGTATTCTCCGTCCGCATCGAATTTTTTACTTTGAGTCCATGGATTGAATATTCGAAAATAGGGTTGAGCATCGCACCCGGTGGAGGCGGCCCATTGCCAGCCGCCGTTGTTGGCGGCCAGATCGCCGTCCAGCAGCAGGTGCATGAAGTGTTCTTCTCCGCGGCGCCAATCAATCAACAAATCCTTTACCAGAAAAGATGCCACAATCATGCGCACGCGATTGTGCATGTTACCGGTACGCATGAGTTCCCGCATGCCGGCGTCTACAATCGGAAAGCCGGTTCGGCCGGTTTGCCATGCTTGAAACCATCTGGCGTTATGTTTCCATTTTATTTTGCGGTAGCGAGTCTGGAAGGCCTCGCGTTCCACCCGGGGATTGCGAAACAAAATATGATAAAAGAATTCGCGCCATATCAGCTCGTGGAAAAATTTCTGATAGGCGGGCGATGCTTCGTATTTTTTGTGCAGTTCGGCAATAACACCCGCGACGGTAATCGATCCGTTCTTAAAGTAAACTGACAGACCCGATGTGGCCGGAATAGCCGGAAAATCGCGTTGAACGGCATATTGATCCAGGCGGCGCGTAAAGACCCGCAATTGCTCCCGGGCGGCCCGGTGACCGGCGGCGGGCATGCTTTCGATGGTTACCCGCCGACTATTTTCTTCCATATATAGTTCGAGCGTATCCGTTTGTAATAAGGGGTGTTCGGCTCCCAGTATATCGGCCCAGCGCAGCTTGAGCGCTGCGCTACGACGCATATCACGCAGGCGTTGTTGAACATTCTCGGTATGAAAGACATCCTTCCAGCGGCGCGCAAAGGGTGTATAAACCTGGTAACCCGCATCGGGATCGTTGCCCCGATATACCTCGTGCGGTTCAATCAACAGGTGGTCTCTGGTTATGTGTATCCGGGTGCCCTGTTGTGTTAAGTGCCGTTCAATGCGCGCGTCCCGGGCCCGGGCAAATGGTTCGTAATCCCGATTCCAGCCGCAACTTTGCGGTAGCGGTTGCCCGCATTTACTTATGGCCTGCCAGAGTAGCGGAAAGGCCTCATCGGGGCCCTTATCCAGTATCAGCAAATCGCCGCCTTGATCACGTAAATCAAGACGCAGTTGCCGCAGGGTTTGCAGAAAAAACTGAAAGCGATTGGCGGAGAAATCGGTACGTCCCAGGAATGCGGCGTCGAAGCAGAATAAACCCAGCACGCGACCGTCATGTTCCCGTGCATTCCATAATAATGCGGGGTTGCCCGGTACACGTAGATCGCGGCGAAACCAGTGAATGCCGTACTCTTGATTCATTCGCAAGGTGTACCGTCATGCGGTGTCGGAGTACAGTCCAGACACTTTTTCTCGATCATCGATTGTACGGTTCGAATTGACAGAATTAAGGCCTGCCGGATTTCTTCAGGAAGGGACTGGATACATGTGGCTGCGTTCCGGTCGATAACCACGGTCCGTTTCCAATGGATTGATTTTAACAGGTGATGTATGTTACACTCTAAAAAAGATAATGCCGGCGTAAATTTTCGAAGGTGGTTTGCATTTACTGTCGTAAGTGCGGGCGGTTTGATAACGGCCCTGTCACTATCCGCTCAAACGCCCGCGCGAAACAACGAGCCCATTACCGCCCGGGAGCGTGGATTCCTGGCGCGCTGTGTGCTGGGTAAGGTGAATACGGATTGGGTTTTTGCCGAAACCGGCGACGCATTGCAATTCCGTGATAAACGGATTCGAACGTATCTGGGCGGATCGCAATCCATTCGCTATGATCTGTCCATATTCGAGTGCATTGCCGAACTGACCGGTAGCTGGAATACGGAAGAGCAGCGCTGGGGCGACAAATCCTCGCTGGCGGATCTGGCGGGCATTCCGCTCTATTCCGCCCGTCAGGGCGGTCAGGAGCATTCGGATGAAATCAACTATTATAATCCGGAGTTGATCAAGTGGGCGGAAAAACAAATACCCGATCCGGGGGAAACCATCAACGGTATTATTACTTATCAACATGTATACAATGTAATGGCCCGCCGCAATGCGCGCATACTGGTTCGAACTTATAATTATTTACAGGAAGGCAATCGCTTTAACGAAATCTTGAATCGGTATCGAGCGGCGGAATATCACGGCCGACTGGAAATTCGCTCCGAGTTTCGTAATCTATTCGGCGATGAGTTCGTTACGGAAGCGAGCGATCCGTACGAGTTTAATTTTCACAGCGGTCATGCCATTACTTTCTGGATGCGACGGGGCATGGATGATACCCGGGCGGATGTCTGGCGATTGCTGTCGTCCATAATGAAAAAGTACGATCCGGATTTTCGCTGATTTCGGATGTTACAATAAGCACTATCAACCGGGCGGCAATATATCGGAAGACGATGGGTTTTCCGGTTTGCCGCCGAGAGGTTGCTTCTTTTGCTCTCCGGCCTGGCGTTTGATCTGGGCCAGGGTATGCGTGAGGATAATCTCTCGGTTGTTGCTGTGTAGATAACTGCGCAGGTACAGGGTGCCTGTAGCCAGCAAGAGAATGGAGCTGGCGATGAATCCGTACAGGATCAGAGGCGGCGCGTCCAACAACAGCGTAATCAACGAAAAGATAAACGCAATCAATGAAGCCAGAAATGAAAACTTAATCCAGAGCGGTTCTTTTAAATCGAGTTCTTCATCATCCAGATAGTTGGCTTTGGCGTAATCGATGAAGGCAATCTGAGAACCCTCCCGATCGTATACGTTGATGATCTCACCGTACTTATTGCGCTCGGTGTATATCTCCTGTCCCGGGTGCAGCGGATCGATCAGGAAAATACGATCGCGATCCAGAAAAGGAACGCTGCCGAATGGGTCGGCCTTCAGTTTGTCAAACAGAGAGCCTTTCAGGCTCGATTGAAACTCCATAAAAATCTTAAACAAATTTTTACGGACGGTTAAACGCGATTTGATGCGATTATACAGCAGCGACGCGCCGGTAAGAATGCAGGCACCCGCCAGTATCAGCGATACCAGCCAGGCGGTACTCGCTCCGCTCATAATGGAAATCAACGCCGCCGTTCCGATGATGCCGCCCACGCCGAAAAACAACAGTTCCACATCCATATTGTATAACCGACGCTTGGCGATGGTGCGCATGTTGATCTTCATAAAGTCATACCAATCGCGATTTTCGGCCAGCATGCGACCGTCGCTGGTATAAATCTCTTTGATGGCGTTGGTGAATTGGTCTTCTTCCAGGAAGATGGTTTCTCCCCGGCGCAGTTTTTCTACTATGTGAATGCCGCGTTGTTCCAGATTGCCTACCCGAC
>JAGRMX010000041.1 GCA_020441025.1 Leptospiraceae bacterium | reverse complement strand
GGCCGCCCGCGCAGGCCCGGATCAAAGACCCGCTCGCATTCGACATAAAAATTGTTGCAGTCGATCAGCCCGTAGACTGCCGGCCGGGGCTCAAGACGCATACCCTCAGGAATCATACGCGCATAGCCGGTCAATACTAATCATTAGATTAGTGTTTTCAGCATGCGTGAACTCCATCGCATCGTCCGGACCGCATAGCATTTTCACCTGCCAGGTGACTTGATTGAATATTGCGTCCAAGCAGGGAAAAGAATTGCCCGAGAACGCCCGGAAGGCTCAATTTGGGGGTCGGCCCAACCGATGATTGAGCGGGGTGATCCGCAATCAGCCCGGACCTTCTGCTTTTGGCGCTCATGGTATCAATTTGATGATTCCCGATGTACAGCTCGAGTATCGAACCAGAACCGAGTATACCCTGCCGGAGGTGTTCCAGCAGTTGGGCTACGTCCTGGAGGCGCGGGACATGGGCGCCCTGCATGGTCCGCTACGCGCCCTGCTTACCGAACTGATTAACAATGCGTTCAAGGCAAATTTGAAGCGCATGTATTTTGAAGATCAGGGCTTGCGACTGGATTCGGATTACCAGCAGGGCATGGATGGATTCCGCCGAGAACTGGAACGCAATTCCGGTGGCCTGATGGCGACCATGGCGGAACGCAGTCATACGGTCCGCGTTGTACTGGGCACGCAGGCCGATTCCCTGCGCATTGAGGTGGAAAACTCGGTCGGAATGCACCCGTCGGAACGCCAGACGGTGACAGAAATCCTGAGCCAGGTCCAGAGGCTACAGTCCCACAATGGCGACACTGTCCGGCCGGTGGACCGCTCGGAAGGGGGCGGATTGGGGTTGAAAATGGCCGCCTTCATGGTAGCCAACCTGGGCTGGCCGGCCGAGAGCCTGAATTTTGCAACAGATGAGGAGTTCACGCGCTTTGAATTGCGCATTCCGCGCCTGCTTTCTGAAGCCAAAGCGCGGGAAACGGAAATTCCGGACCTGCTCACAGCGGCGGTGCCGTTGTTGCCTGTGGCGCCTCTGGCCATTCAGAATCTCAGACGATGTCTGGAATCGACCGAACCGGAGCACCCGGGCAGTGCTCTGGATGCCGACCCCCTGTTGCTCCTGAATCTGGCGGTTCTCTGCAAGGGCGACTTTCGCTCCAATATGGAAGCCAATTTACGGGAAAACCGGGAGGTTCTGCTTGAATATATCGATACGGCGCCCCTGTTGGATGCGCTGCACTGGCCCCTGGCCGATGATCTGCGTCAGCGCGCGAACAGTGTCACCCGCATTGTCGAGCAAATTGATGGGCTGATCCCGCCCGGCAATCGAACCGACGAGCTATTATCGGAGTGGATCGTGCCGGCCCATTATGCCGGTTTACGCCTGCTATCCGGGCTGGACCCGGCTCGATTGGCCGCTATCCGAGAGCATTCCGGACGTCATGATCCCATTGTGGAAAGCGGATCTCCCCGACAATTGACTCTGGGCGTCGATCCGCGGGTGCTGATTCGGCTCTGGGTTCAAGCACGGAGCGTGACTTCCGCAATGCTGGCCCGGGTGCTGCCCGATCCGCATTCGGCCGATCCCGGTGAAGCGCGCAACTACTGGCTCATTCGCTATGCCGATTGCATTTACCAATCGGCATTTCAGAGCATACCCCGCCGGGAGTTCGATTTTGAAAAATTTTTTACTTACGCCGAGAATAATGGGTTACACAATGCTGAATTGACACAGGCTGTGCGTAACTACCTGAGTCAGCTGGAGAATTCGGGCGCGACCTGACGGTCGGGGCCTCGAAATTGTAAACGCGGAGGGAGACAGGATAGCATGGTAGAGTTTGAACATATAAACCATCCAACTCATACAATTATCGCACTGAAGGGTGAAGTCGATCTGTACGGCGTAGGCGATTTGAAAAAAGAGCTTATGAAGTACATCGAAGAAAACAAAGACAGCATCAACTCGCTGGCCATCGATATGAGTCAGTTGAAGTACATGGACTCATCCGGAATAGCACTGATGGCCAATCTCCAGAAGAAAGTAAAGGCACAGGGTGGCAAATTCTATCTACTGGCCGTAAATGAAGACATTATGAACGTGTTGCGACTCTCGGCACTGGATAGCTTTTTCAACATTCACGAATCGGCCGACGCGTTACCCTGACCCGTCAGAATAAAACTTCCAGGCTGAGTTGATATACCGGTTCCATAGCCATGGGATCGATCCGCCCGGGATGAGTCCGCGCTCCGGGTGCCATGACCATATTCAAATTCCAGCGCCAGCTCTGATCGGATGAACTCGATTCAATAGAGCCGTACATCCAGTAATCATAAATATGATACATATACATCAGCGCCATACCGACACCCATATATAACTGATAGGTCTGATGGCGATTGAACTCTTCCCGATACGCGGTATTGTTGAACAACAGGACCGATAAGTCGGCTTCCGCCGCAGAAGCCGCGGCCTGCGCCTGGTTCAATTCCCACAGAAATCCCACGAACATAAACGACATACTACCGGCGATTACGTAGCCGGTAGTATCATCTCCGCGTTGGAACTGGGGCACGCCCGGAATCAAATGAATCCATTCGAAGCCCTGCTCGGGGGGCTGGTAAACGGCCGCCAGAATATCGTCTCGCGGAATGGAATGAATACGACCGTCATCGTCGCGTATATTAATCTGCGTATCGGTTTTGCTGATGATGCTGCCGCTGACGGTTTCCGAATCGCCTTCGCCGCCCGCATCAGGATTGGCGCGGGTCTGGTGCGTGATTTTCATCTTCACGTTCTGAGGCAACACCGCCCCCAATTCTCGCTTGTCTTCGCTCTGTTCAACTTCCAGCAGCGCGACTTTTTCCAGTGGAATCTGCCTTAGTTTTAAGAAGCCTTCGCCTTCCGCAATGACGATTGTATTCTCATCCGACTGATGCAGGAGCACATCGCAACTTTGCTCGCCGGTTTCTTTTAACTGGTAGCACAGCGGTTCGCCGGGATAACCGACTTCCAATCGTTCCACATCTTCATTGGATATGTCACGCACGCCCCCTTCCAGCAATCGGAATCGGATACCTTCTTCCGTTTCTTCGACAAAGAATCCCTCCAGCTTCTCGCCGCTTTTTAAAGTAAGCAAATCTGCTCCCAGCGCGACCGGGTGCAGCCAGAGCCCCGACACCAACAGAAGGAAACCGAGCGCACGCACCGGGGTCGGAACCCATGATATGGGCTTTGCTATCACCCGCTTTCGTGTAGCGCTCATCATTCTACCATCAAGGAATCGTAATTCGATTGATCTGTGTGGCCGGTATCTTCTGAACTCCTTCCGCTGTTTGAATATGAACTTCCGGCAGCGCCGCTTCCGGTATGGCCCGCAATTCCAATCCGCTGCCCCGGAGAATCCGATTATCTTTTAACTCTATGACCAGAGGATGTGCGACTCGCGCCGGAAAGGTAGCCCGATCGATGGCCAGGCGTTGGATCACCGCGTACGGGGCCTGCACCGGAATGCTTCCGGTGCCCAGTTGCATACCGGCGTTGGTAAAAATTACTTCTCGCCCTCGAAAGGTCCGCCCATCCGATAAATTCAAAACCAATCTTCCGGCGGGATATAAATAGGCCGGTGTGGGCGTTCCGGGATGTAATTCTTGCGGATCGCCGATCTGTTTCCGATCGCCCAAAGCTTCAATTGTGCTGCGGCGTTCCGTATCAAAGGGCGCCGGTGGCGCGTTCGGTGCCGTCAAAGCCGCGGGTATGGCCGGTTGCGGAATTCGCAGGTTACCGCGTTGCAGCGGTTCATCCAGTTCGATTTCCGTGACCAGTTCGCTGCCCAGATCATTCAGCAGAGCGGTCTCTTCACCGGTCCGGGCCGCGGCTTCACGAATCTCTTCGACGATCAGAGCATCTTCCTGTTTTTCCGCTGCCGCTTGAATCTCCGCCACCGCCGCGTCGTCGCCGATGCTTTCCGCCTGTTGCTCGGCGAATTCGGTCAACTCTTCTCCGCCGCCGTAAAAGTGGCCGATGATCAACAAACGCCGGTTGGCCAGGCGCACCGCTTCACGGTCGGTTCCATTTTTAACTATGTCGACGTATTCATCGCGCGCCTCGGTAATGCTGCCGGTTTCCTCCATACTGCGCGCGCGCATGTAGCGATCCATATCGTTGCGCTCATCCAGTTCGTTGAACGCCCGCAATGCGGCCACATACTGATTGGCGCGAAACAACGCCCGGGCTTTCTCGCGGGGTGTCAGCGCTTGCTCTTCGATCTCTTCCTGACGACGCTCGGCCTCTTCCAGTAAATTGATCAAAACAATGGCCGTTTCGGCGTAATGGCTGCCGGCGAAAGTATCGCGCACTTCTATCAATAAATCCAGGGCCTCTTCGTTCTGTCCCATAATTGCGTGACAGTATCCCTGGTGCAGCATGACGAATCCCATGGCATCCGAGCGGGATGCTCCCATACGATCGCTGAGTTCCTTGTACTTTTCGAGCGCCACATCATAACGTCGATTACGTTCCATATAAAACGCGTATCGCAGGAGAATGAGCGTCTCCTGATCTTCCGCCAGTTGTAAAAACGGTTTCAATGACAGCAGACGTACGGCGTTCACCACCAACAGCCCGAATTGTTCCACCGGGTTGAGTTCGAGTGCACGTGGGTCGGCGCGATTCATAATACTGGATTCCAGAACGTTGCGTGAAATCTCCTGGTGAAAGTCGTCGTTGTTTTCCAGAATCAATTGCTTGAAGCGGTTCTTTAAGACCCGGGAAGACAGCTCATAATTCAACAATCGATCGCGAGAGATTTGCACGCGCAATTCCAGTAATTTGACGCTTACAATCGCCTGGGCCGAAAGAAAAAACAACAAAAGTACGCCCACAATGAATACAATGGCGCCGCCCCTCTGCATTTCAAGGAATCTCCAGCACCATAAAGGTTACGTCATCTTTATAATGGTAGGCAAAGTCGGTAAAATCATCACCTATTTGTGTGACGATGTCTTTGTTAGAACTTTGATAGGAACGTCGAAATAACTTGACCGCGCGTTGTAAAGTATACTGCTCCCCGGCTCTATCCGGAGTTTCCACCAGACCGTCCGAGTAAATCAGATACTTATCACCGGCTGCGGTGGGAATTTTGCGACTTTCATATTCAAAGTCTTCCATAAGTCCCAGGGGCGGTCCCATTTTCTTGACTTCAAAAACACGCTTATCACCGCGCTTTAACAGTATCACCGGATTGTGTCCAGCGTTGCTCATTTGCACCGAATTATTCCGGTCAAACAGCAGAAACACGCCCGTGGCAAAAAAGGAGGTATCCAATCGTTCGGCCAGCAACGTGTTCAATCGGGTTAAGACTTCGCCCGGTTCGCGGGTTTCTTCGAGTACGTCATCCAACGAGAGAATTGTAATGGTCGTAATCAAGGCCGCGGATACGCCGTGGCCGGAAGCGTCGGCGAAAAAAAGACCGCGCTGACCGTCGTCGAATTGATAGAATTTATACACGTCGCCGCTGACTTCACGCAACGGTTTATAAAACAGATTCAGATTGTAATCACTGAACATGTCCGTATCGGTTAAGAAGAGTTCTTGCACTTCCTTGCCGATTTTCAATTCTTTCTGAATTTCGGCGTTCAACTGGCTGATGGTCTCCACTTTATCCTGGATACTGCCGGCCATGAAGTTGAAGGCGTGTCCCAGATCATCCAGTTCATCGTCGCTTTTCTTCTCTTTCCATTGCGCTCTGGTGGCCAGTTCGCCCTCGGCCATTTTCTGACTGGCGTCTTTAAGAATGGCCACCCGGCGGAAAATCATCTGGAATACGAATATGGCAAACAGCACGTGGAACAGCACGCCCCATAAAATCGCCAGACCGATCTGATAATAGATATACTGCAAACGATCCTGAATTGTGCGGATACTGAGCGCCGTGTGCAGATACAACTCCACGCCATCGGCGCTGCGCAAAGGCACCATCAACTTGATGGTAAAGTCGTCCTCGTTGAGTTCCTTATCGTAACGCGATTGAATCAACGACTCTTCATTGGCCAGACTGACCGCTTTTTTCATTAGCGCCTCGTCCACTTCCGTGGGAGCGACGTCGCCTTCTTCCGGCCAACTGTGCCAGATATTGCCATCCCGGTCGAAAATTATGAAATACAGAACGTTCTCGGATGTAAGCGAAAAGCGCAGCGCGCTGAAATCGTCGTCCTTTTCACGGGTAATAGAAAGATTTTCCAGATCATCCAGCAGCGTCTTTATAATGTTATCCGATTGATACTTAAAACTGGAAACCAGCAAATCGGATTGATTTTCCAGAATCATGGCGGAGAAAAATACGATGTTGATTACCGCGAGCAAGGTGTACAGCAGACCGATTTGCAGGCGCAATGAACGCTTGCGTTTGGTTTGCCCGGACGCACCGGTCGAATCGGCATCCGCGCCGGAGGATTTTTTACTTTTCTTTTTCTTTTCAGGGGTCGGTTGCTCGCCTGAAGCGGGGACCTGATCCGTCGTTAGCGGCTCCACTTCGGGCGTACTTTTCACATCGTCTGTGCCGTCTGCCGATGTACTCACATCCAGTCCGGTGACATCGGAAGCCGGTACATCCCCATCGGGATTACCGGACGCATCCAGTGCGACGGATGTCTCGTCCGGTTCTCCCGCTTCCGAAGCAGGAGCAGTCAGCTCCGGTGGAACATCGGGAGAGAGCTCCGGCGCGGTTTCTCCCGATTCGGGATTTAGTTCATTTTCGGACGATGGATCGCTCATTTTCTATCCAGGGAAACATCCGATCCGTCTGGCTCGGACTAAAAATCACGTGTATTTACATTTTCGACAGGTATACGTCGGAATTCGATGGAGGGCCAGCGGAAACGGTCGAATCGATTGTTAGAATTGCAACAAATCGGTTCAGAGTTCGCTACGGAGCGTCCGAGTCTCCGGAGGAATCGCCGGGGTCCTGCTTATTCGTAGCGGGAACTGCATCGGATGATGTGGTCGAATCGCTCTGAGTCTCGGTTTCCGACGCCGGTTCGGTCCCGGATTCGTCCTGCTGGCGGTCCGTAGCGGGCGCGGAGTCCGAGTCGGCGTCCTCACCGAGAAACTGATCGGCCCGGAACTCTCCACTGAAATCGCGTCCATCGGCCCGGATCAACCTGCCGGGCCCATTGCGTTTTCCGTCGGCAAATTGGCCTTCAAACCGGGCTCCGTCCGGATAACGCATCTGCCCCGTACCGGAAAATCGCCCCTGCTGAAACTGGCCCATGTAGCGCGTATCGTCGGCGTACGTGAACTCCCCCTGTCCCGAAAAGAGTCCATTCTGGAATCCGCCCTGGTAGCGGCTTCCATCCGCAAAGCGCAGAGTTCCGGAGCCCTGCATCCGCCCCTGGTAAAAATCACCCTTATATATGTCGCCATTGGGCCAGCGCAACTCTCCCTGGCCTTGAAAAAGACCGGCTATGAACTGGCCCTCATAGGCCAGCCCATCCGGAAAGGTCAGTTTGCCGCTGCCGGCCGGCAGCCCGTCCCGGGCCGCGCCGGAATAGCGCGCACCGGATTCGTATTCTATTGTGATGGGACCGTTGGCCAGACCATTCCTAAAACGCCCTTCCACTCGAAACGCATCGGGAAACTGGCAGGCTCCCTGGCCATTGAGTCGGCCCTGCTGAAATTGACCACGACACACGCCGTCTCCGGGTAAATTCAACTCGCCTGCACCGCCCGGTGTCCCGGCCACAAAATTGCCGGCATAAATCACACCATTACCGAAGTTGATTGTACCGCGCCCGGTCGGTCGTCCGTTCTGAAAACGACCCGTATAGACCGGCCCATTACCATATGTATATTTACCATCGCCCTGAATCTGACCGGCGGAGAAATCACCGGCGTATACGCTTCCATCGGGCATACGCAACACCGCATATCCCTGCGGGCGCCCCTGCTGAAAGCTGCCCTCAAGTATAACGCCACCGGGAGAAGTGTACGTACCCCGACCATCCGGTTGACCGTTCTTAAAACTACCGGTATAGCGGGCGTCATTATCCCAGGCGAATGTGCCCTGCCCGGACGAACAATCGCCTTCGGTGCAATTGCCGGCGCTACCATCCGCATTCTGTCCGATCAACATACCGGCACCGATCAGTAAAACCACGCCTATAGCGACGATAGCAGGGGTATGTCGTTTCGAGGCTGACATATGCGTTTCAATATCGGATGACGATTGCGGGATGTGTAGCCGCTCGCTGCTCAATCGACTTCATCGCTGAGCTCGAACACCTTATCCAGACCGGATACTCGAAAGACCTCCCGCACATGATTGTTCAGATTAATCAACTGTATAGAACGATTGGCCGCTACCAGTCGGCGCTGAATCTGAATCAATAGCCCGATTCCGGAAGAATCCAGCACGCGCAGACCGTCAAAATCCAGCACAATGTCCTTCTCATCCGCGTCCAGCAAGCGATAGATTTCCGTACGCACTCCTTCAATATTATCCAGCACCAGTACGCCTCTGAGCCCGATCACCTTATGCTCCAGCCGTTCATCGACTTTGATTTGCATGTCTTCCTGGCGCACTCAGTTCTCCCATTCCATCCTGTATAATACGCATACGCTGTTATAACAAAAAAGCGTTATGAATCACTTCCCGTAAATTCGATTCCATCTCTTCCGGCGAGGAACCGGTCCGCAGACACTCGGTCAGATGCGTGGACACATAGGCTTCGCCGAATTTCTTCAGCGCGTTGTTGACCGCTTTGAGTAGCTGAATGTCGCGTACACAATCGCGTGTGCCGCCTTCTGCCAGGCTGCGTTTGATAGCGTCAATCTGCCCCTGCACCCGATTCAATCGATTGATCAATTCCCGATTGCCCGAACTGGAACTCATGTGTATTCCTCCCTGTGGTCCGCTCAATTCTGCCCGCCATCCGGTACCCGGATTCCGCTGTGAATCCCGGTGCTGACAGGGGGTACATACAATTCCGATCGGATATACGCCCGGGTGTATACAAGAAAACTGCGATCGGCGCGATTTTCCCGCCGCTTCTTTATAACGCCGGGTAGCTCGTTTTGTAGTTGCTTGTGCGGATTTCAGGCCGGTGCCGGATTATTCACCAATGGAACCGCCGTCCCGCAATTCCAGTTCCAGATTCAGGGCCGGCATCAAGTCCACATCCGCAGATTGGTCCGGGCTGATGCTGGCGGTAATGCGCGTTTGGGCATCTTCCCAGATCAGCTCCAATTCTCCCGATTCCAACGAAGTCGATTGGGGCGTTCCGTAATAGGCCTGCAGGGCGGCCTGTAGATGTTCACCGGCAGCCGTCAATTGGGGCGGTTGTTTCCGCCCATCCAGCAGGCTCTGATCGGCTTCGGCGTACACCAGAATTCGCACCAACCGATCATTGCGGAAAAAGAAGGTGTACGAACCGCGTGGTTCATGCTGATTATTATAGAAGAAAGAATTGTAATAACTCACCTGTCCGGCTCGATTCACATTCAGCTCGTATATGGGCGTAAAATCCTGCCAGGCCGGGACTGACGCGCGCAACTCTTTCAAACGGCCGGGATGTTCCCGCCCTTGCAAATCGGCCACCGACATGCCCAGCCGATAACCGTGCATTTCAGTTTTATCCGTCGCGGCCGGGATGTCGGACGTATCGGGCACATCCGAACAGGCGGCGAGCATCAGCACCAGTCCGCTCAACAGCGCGTAGTGTATAATTCCGGAAATAAATCGTTTATCAAACATGGATATTCCTCTTGTAGCGTGGTTTCAGCAGACTGCCTGAAAGTAACGGGCAATACGGGCGTACGTGAACTCCGTAATCAATCACCCCGTATTGCATCTATCGGACTTCGGCGTGGAATCGTGAGTGCAAATACGCCGGCCGGCGCCGTGTAATCAAACGCCGCTAAACCGAACGCTGCGAAATCCGGCGGCCATAAAGGTGATATCGTCGTATTGGGGGCTGCCCGCGCTGTGGCGGCGCAGGTCGGCCAGCAATCGGTCTTGAATGGTATCCACCGGTTGCCGCGCTTCACGCAATAAGAGCTCTTCCAGCTTTTCCTGGGTATAAAACTTACGATCCGGATCGACCGCTTCCGACACGCCGTCCGAAAATAGAAAAATGCGATCTCCGGGTTCAAATGCGATCTGCAACACTTCCAGCCTGGGGGCAATCATCTTCGATGGCATGACGCCCAGCACAAAACCGGAAGGGGTGTAGCCTCTCAGCGTTCCTTCCGATGCACGAAACACCAACGCCGCTTCGTGACCACAGCGAATAATTTCCGCCCGGGATCGGTCCGGGTCCAGCAGCACGAAACAGGTGGTGGCAAAGAAAGTGCGCTCGCGTACGCTGGCGCCATGTCTCAGAATTTCATTTAATACCAGCACGGCCTCCCGTAAAGAATGCTCCCGGGGATCCTGAAAGTGTACGGTTAAAACAGAGCGCAAGGAATTGACCACGCCGCTCATGTACAGAGCGGCCGGTATGCCCTTGCCGGTAACATCCCCCAGCACCATGCACACCCGACCATCCGGAAAACGGATGGCATCGTAAAAATCGCCACCCACAAAACGCGCCGGTTGAGTGGTGGCGGCGAATTCCAGCTTTTCAGATGCGGGTAATTCCGCCGGTAGTATGCTGGCCTGAATATTGTGCGCAATTTCCAGGTCACGCATCAATAGCTCGTTCTGACGTTCCACGCGTAAGTTTTCCAGATACACCCGGTAGTTTACGCCCGCGCTCATGCCAATGAATACGAAGCTCATGGCCAGGCCCAGAGAAGACACGGACCACAAATGCTGCTGGGTGAACTCCATGTACACGCCCGCCAACAGCAGCGGATAAAACAAAAATCCGATTATATAAAAGAACCGATTGCGGCGTAAGAGCGCGGCGCCGCAGAGCAAAAGCGCATACGCTCCGAATACGATCGCATGCGGGGCAAACCCACGCTTTAAAAAAAACGTATCGGTCAATAATCCGTTCAACAACGCGGCGTGTAATGCCACCAGAGGAACGTTGTTTTCCAGCGGCGTGGCGCCCGCATCGGCGATACCGGTGGATACGTCGCCCACCAGTACAAAGCGCCCCTCAATTAAACTTAACAGATTGCCCTGCATATCCGGATCTTCCGCCGTCTCCAGAATGCGATGCAGGGAGATTTTTTCGAAGTCGGTAGCCCAGAAATCCGCGAAGGGAATATAAACGGCACCGTGCTCATCGATGGGAATAAACAGATCTTTGTCCGCGCCGGTTTTTTGCGTCGGAACACGTATATGACGACCCCAGTTGATTTCCAGATCGCCGACGTCCAATCCCAGTTCGCTCAAATACATGGCGAAAGGCAACGCCGCAGTGTAGGTATCGTCCGCCGTGCGCACCAACAAATAAAAATGTCGATAGACGCCGTCCGAATCGGAAGGAGCGCCCACATGACCGATGCCGCTCACCCGTTTTAATAATTGGTGCAGAGAGGCGTATGTACGCTCCGCCAGGGGAGCGCCCGGTGTATCCGATAATTTCAGTTCAAAACCGACGGGTAAAAAAACATGACCATTCTCGGCGAACGCCATGGCCAGTTCGGTATCCGTTTCGGGGTCCTGTTTGCGGGCAAAAATCAAATCGTAGGCCACGGCCCGGGCCTGATAGCGCGTCAAAACGCGATTCAAATCGGCAATATGCTTCCGGTCCAGCGCGGATTCATTAAATTGATTGTAGGTTTCATCGGTGACCGTAACGTATAAAATGTCGCGGGAAACTCCCGGCCCCTGACCGTACCGCAAAGCCTGTCGATAGATTATATCGATAAAACGAAAATCAAAAGAATGCCAGCCTCCGTGGGGTACAAACAGAAAAATGCCGACGGCAATCAGCAAGGCGCCCAGCACCCCCAGGAAGCGACGGTCCCGATCAGTCTTGAACATGAAACTGGAAGGTCTGAATAATCAACGCCTGGCCGCTGTAATTTACCAGAAACTGAGCCGGATCATCGCCGCCGGAACGCATATTGGCCGCGATCGATGTCGGACTGTCACCCGCTTCGGACAGATCCATGGAAGCGCGTTCTTCTAACTGCGAACGCAGCTCCAGCCAATCGTCGTTGTCGATCCCGCGCGAACCGATACCGGAAAGTTCGCCGATCACTTCCGGACTTACGATCACGGAAATGGCAATCTGAGTATAGGTTCCGGTTATGTTAAAGTACGCATCATTCGGCAGACTCCAGATTTGATTGGCCGCCACCCGGTCCAGTCCCGGACTCAATGATCGGGCGCGGGTAGCATCACTGAAGATTACATACACATACGCGGCTGCGGTGGGTTTCACATGCACCCGCAATTGATCGCGGCCGGCCTTTAAATCGTCCCGGGCTTTGGCACGACGCGACATGGCCACCGTATCGCGACCCGCCCGGATTTGTACTCCCAGGGCGGCGCGCACCGGCTCACCGGCCTGCAGCGCGACCGTTCCGCCGACCAATCCCAATAAAAGGCCGCCGATCACTGCGGAGCGCAACACGGTACGCAGATGCCGTATCCGACTCGATTGAATGTTAGATTGAATGAATTGCTGTTCGCCGTGCATGTTTGAAGCCTGTACTAGGCTTCATTCAAATGCAACCGCTTTTCTTTCAGATGAACACGCCACCAGTAAATTATAGCGGCCGCCGTCGAGAGGATGGTCATGAACAGCAAAAGAATAATCACACCGGCCCAATCGTATTCGGCACGCACCCAGGAAATGCCGCCGCCCGCAAATGTGCCGCCGACGAAATAACCTACCCCGTCAATGATACCCGACGCACTGGCGCTACCGCGCTTGCCGCCCAGGTCCAGAGCGATGGCCGCACCCAGAAAAGAATACGGTCCGATTAGAAACAACGCTACCAGACCCAGCGCCAGTACAATCAGGTAATAATTGCCTTCGTCTTTGATGGCATCGAAAAAGAGAATCGCTCCGCATGCCAGCACCAATCCCGGCACGATGATCTTGGCCCGGTTGCCTTTTGCCAGCCGGTCGCTTAAAAAACCGCACAACAGTACGGAAACCAGTCCGCCCAGAGGAAAGGCAATGCTGCCGAAAACCGCGACGCCGGCGCTTACATCGGAGAGTTCTTTAATCAAGGGTCCCGACCAGGAATTGAATACTTCCCGGATCATGGTGAGGCCAAACGACATGATCAACACCATCCAGAACGATACGCTGGTCAGAAACGGCAGAATCAAATCCTTGATACTGTCCGGATGATCTTCGTTGCCCTTCTCGCCGTACACGTTTTCCGGATTCGTTTCCGGTTCGGGCAAACCCAGATCGCCCGGTTTTTCTCGGAGCAACCACATCAACAAGAGTGTGATCGCCAGAAAAGTTGCCGCAGATATAAATATAATCGCAGACCATGAATAGCCTCGCTCCACAAAAATGCCCAGATAAACGCGGGTAATTACGTCGCCCACCAGATAGGAGATGGAGAGCACCGCCATGACCGAGCCGTACCAACGCCAGGAGTACCAGTGTGACGTTACCTTCACCAGCCCGGCCCAACCGCCCGATTGCACGAATCGATTCACTGCAACGATCAGAATCATGCTGATGATGGCCGTGGTAAATCCCAGCAGAAAGTTCACCAGCACCGAAATAAACATGCCGATTAACAGCATGCGTTTGCCGCCCAGATAATCCGTTAAGATACCGTTGCTGAATTTCCCCAGACCGTAAAAAGCGATTCCGATTGTAACCAACCAGCCGTATTCCGTTTCGCTTACTACGCCGTTCTCACCATAAAAAGAATCCATGGTGGCCACTACGGAAAGATTATAGCGACACAGATAAAAGCCGGCGTACCCGATTGTTAAAATGGAAGCGGTAATCAGCCGCCAGCGAAACTCACGATTGGTAAACAAACTCATGCGCGCAATCCAGCTTCAGCAGTATAGTGTATACGGGATTGCATTTCTGTGACAGAACATTGACGTTCGGGAATTGATCCGAGTCCGTTCGCGACCCCGGCGTTCAACGAACCGCCGCCGGGAATTAAAGAATCGAAAACGTATTCAACATCGGTCAGGAACTACAGCTCTGAATGCGCTCGACGGCCTGTTTGATCTTATCTTTCTCGATGGGCCCGATGCCGCTACGGGGAGCCAGACGCTCCTGCATAAGCTCCATCATCGGTCGAAACACGGGTCGACAATGCTCGGAGAAATAATCATACGCCCGCAGTCGATCGCCCTGGTTTTCACTATCGCCTTTGAGGAAGTAGTACAGATTGCGTCGATCCCGATCGCGCAGGTCCAATTTTACATAAAAGGGATAGCACTCACTCACCAGTTCATCGGGCAGTCCGCCGGTATTACAGGCCCGATTCAATGTACGAATATACGCTCGGTACTGAGCCAGCGTAAAGTTATAATGACTGCCGGGGGGCAAATCCACATTGCTCTGACCGTTGTCCGTATTGGCAGTTTCACGACCATCGCCGGTATTGCCGGGGTCGGCCGACG
>JAGRMX010000419.1 GCA_020441025.1 Leptospiraceae bacterium | reverse complement strand
TTGATTACGCCGTCCCTGGATGAAATGGTGCACGTGGCTTCTGAAATGGAACGCCTGGGCATTAAGAAGCCGCTTTTGATAGGCGGCGCGACCACTTCAAAAATTCATACCGCCGTTAAAATCGGTCCGTCCTATTCCGGTACAACCATACACGTGCTGGATGCTTCACGCAGCGTTCCCGTAGTACAGAATTTGCTTTCGAAAGAGCATCGTGAAAATTTCGTAGAGCAAATCAAACAGGAATACAAGACGGTTCGAAGCGACTATGCGAATCGCTCTCAGACCAAAGAGTATCTGACTCTTGAGGACGCCCGGGCCAACGCCACGCAAATTGATTTTACGAATACAATCGCTTCGGCGCCGGCCAAACCGGGGCTGCATCACATCGATGACATGGATCTGGCCGTACTGCGCGACTACATTGACTGGGGTCCGTTCTTCATTGCCTGGGAAATGAAAGGCAAGTATCCGGCCATTCTGGATGACGAGAAGTACGGCACCGAAGCGCGCAAACTGTTCGCGGATGCCAACAAATTGCTGGATCGCATTATCGATCAAAAGCTGCTGAAAGCCCGCGCGGTGTTCGGACTTTTCCCCGCCGGCCGCTCGGGTTCGGACGACATTCAGTTATATAAAGACGACAATCGCAAGGATGTCCTGGCTACTTTTCATACCCTGCGTCAACAGACCAAAAAACGAGCCGGCGAACCGAATCGCGCGCTGGCCGATTACGTTGCTCCGCCCGAAGCGGGTGCCGATCATATGGGCGCATTCGCCGTGACCACCGGCATCGGCATCGACAGTTTGATCGCCGAGTTCGAGAAAGCTCATGACGATTATAACAGCATTATGACCAAAGCACTGGCGGATCGATTGGCGGAAGCGTTCGCCGAGTATTTGCACGAACGGGTTCGCAAGGATTACTGGGGCTACGCACCGGATGAAAACCTGAGCAATGCAGAACTGGTTCGTGAAAAATATCGGGGCATCCGTCCGGCGCCCGGCTACCCCGCGCAACCGGATCATACCGAAAAGGATACCCTGTTTCAGATTCTATCGGCCACCGAAAAGACCGGCATTGAACTGACCGAAAGCAAAGCCATGTGGCCGGCCGCGTCGGTGTGCGGTCTGTACTTTGCTCATCCCGAAGCGAAGTATTTCGGTCTGGGCAACATTGCCGCCGATCAACTGGAAGACTATGCCCGGCGCAAAGGAAAAGACAAATCCGAAATGGAAAAGTGGTTGCGACCGAATTTAAACTATGATGCTTGATAGAAAATCAGGATCGCAAGCATGAATGAGCTGACACATACACAACGCAGGGTACGGCTGCCGGCCGTCTTTCTGATCGTAACCGCCGCCTTTAACCTGCTCACATTGATTATTTTCATCGTGTACGGTCTGGGCATGGGTGTCCTGATCAACATCGCGCCTATCGACGAGCAACTGCCCATGGATGATAGCGGGCCGGTCAGTCGCCTGATTCTGATCGCCACGTACTCCGTTATCAGCGTTATCGGATTGATATTCGCCCTGCTTACACTGCGGGGCGGCATTAATATGCTGGGCTTAAAGCATTATCGCAGCGCCCGGTTGGGCAGTATAGTGGCCATCCTGCCCTCGTTCTGTTGCCTGCTGGGTGTACCGGCCGGCATCTGGGCGCTGGTCGTATTGAACGACGACGCGGTGCGCACGGCTTTTCCCGGGCAGGAGTAGTGCGGTATGAGCGCTTTCATCAGCTAAAGTCGTATGCAGCATTCAGGTAGATCTTACGCAATTGCTCAAGGCTTTTGTTTTTCTGGTTTTTCCAGACTCGCCACCCATTTTCTGTTTGTCGATTACTGCCGGTCTGTTGCATACAAAATACGGCCGCTATAGAAGGGCTACTGAATACTCTGCTGGAAATCCTGAGTGAACCGTCATCTTCCACAATAGCTGTAAATGAGGCCGAATCTGCACCACGAGGGTTATATATGAAGCTTAGCTCTTCACCTATCGACAGCAGATCTGCCTCGATTAGATCCTTCAGTGTAACGTCGTAGTATGCTATTGTCCTTCTGGAATTGGAATTTATTTCAGCGGTATCAAGGATAGGTCGGAACTCCCCCGGAAATTCATAAATAGTTTCACGACCGTCTAAAAGCTGATATTTCTTAACTGACCATAGTTTGACCTGAACACGAAGCGACTCCGCCCATTGGCGTAGATCTGATGTAACTCTATCAATTGGGATGCCGATGATCGGCGGTTTTTCCATAATATCCGCCAAAATGCGACGCACATCAATATCAGGTATTTGTTCGTCCTCAAAAATCCTTCGAATGCTTTCATTCTCTTTATAGAGATTGACAGCCACTTCGATTAGTAATTTTCGAGATAGATCCTGTTGAGATGCAATAAGTTGCTTTGATACTTGTGGTGCTATATGAGTCCAGACTCCATGCCGTATCAATTCTACCTCGACAACGTACCAATTTTTCGTTTCCAAATCAATAATAAATCCATCTGGAATACTGGCAGAACCCTGCTCGGTTTTTATCTTCGCCCTGGGTATCACGAATGATCCGGGACCAAATAGGTATTCGTATTTTTTAAATACAATAGCCTCTATTTCAGACTCATTGTCAAATTCTGTCTCAAGAAAATGCCGTTCACCGAAGATAAGCATGAGCCAAATTTACTGTGACTGCGATTTGCGTCTATTTGAGATTTAATTGATTCGGTGAAAAACCAAGCTGCGAAACTCAGAAATCAATTCGATCAAATCGAATTGACCTTTGAAGATTAATTAGCGCAATCTGGTCGTGCTTGCAATTTCTCTCAAAGCCTGATTAAAGCCGTTATCAATCATCAACTACCGCTCCAACTCAAACAATCGCATCATTTCCAGATCACCGGAAACCCTGGCAATCTGTTCTGGCGTCAAAAGCCGACCCGGTACCAGGCTTTTTGGGTTAAGTCCGATTTAGCACGCAATAATATACGCGCCGATTCCAATTCATGATGGATCACCGCCCGATGTAATGCCGTGTATCCCTCTTCGGATTGCGTGTTTACATCCACGTCAAATTCCAGCAATAAACTGATAGCTTGCGGAAACGCGTACACATGGGGCCATACCGGCGGCCCGTTACGTGCAAAGCATCAGCTAACGTTTCACCATCGGCAACTGCGAAAAAAATCGACCTTGAAAGCAAACAACAGGCAAACAGGCCGCAAGCGACTGTTTTTTACTCCAGCGCTATATACACCGGTACTTCCGGCCAATCGCTTTCAACATATCCGGGATCATAGATTTCAAAGTCGCCCGTAAATGCACGTGGCAAATCGGTATTCCAGATGTGCTCCCAGGTTTTCAATA
>JAGRMX010000418.1 GCA_020441025.1 Leptospiraceae bacterium | reverse complement strand
TGAAGAATTAATTATGATGTATTATTAACCAGGGATTAACTATGATGTATTATCAATACGAATAACCGAGTGCATCTTATCACAGCCGTTAAAACTCATTCATAGTTTATTGAGTTCCGTTTATGGATTGCGCGGGCAGATCCCCTGTTTTTAACCTTACTTCGATTTCGGAAACGAGTGCTATGCAATCGGCAATGCTATCTACTACATAATGCGCTCCGGCAGCGAGCAACTTTTGAGCCACCGCAACGCGCCGCCGCTTTTGTTCCGATGGATCGAGTTGTTCGAAATCATGACGGCTCAATCCCATTTCATTGCCCGTGTCGGTTACCGCAATGGTCCACATACCGGCGTTCAATCCCTCCTCCACATCGGCCACCGTATCGCCGATTTTTAACATAGCTTCGAACGGATAACGTTGCATTCGAATGGCATTGGCATAACACATGTACGGATAAGGACGACCGGCCGGTACTTCATCCGGCGTGACAATGCTGTCGGGAATATATCCCTGTTGGCGAGCGCGTTCAATCAGCGGTTCCATGATTTTGCGCGTATACCCGGTGCAGGAACCGATGGACATGTTATGCTCGCGGGCAAAAGATTGAAATTCCAGTAGGCCCGGAATAAGATCGGCGTGTCGGCCGGCGGCTGCGATCATCATCGGTTCCGTGCGGGCATACATGGCGTCAATGTCCGTGTCGTCCGGCGGACGGCCGTGACGGTCGGACCAGCGCGCATTTATTTCCGGATGGGCGCACAGCGCCGCAATATGATCGCGTTTTTGCAGACCCATAGGCTCACGCGCTTCCGCAATGGTGATTTCCACATCGTTCTGTTGAAACACTTCCACAAACACGGCCAGGGGTGCCAGACATCCGAAATCGACGGCGGTTCCGGCCCAATCCAGGACGGCGCCTTGAATCGGTCCCCGATAACGTTCGCGTTTTACATAAATTTCCATTGATTGGATTGCATGCCGATTCCAGCATCTACCGTAAAATCTTTTTCCCGGCGAATTCAATCCCGGGTCAAAATAAGAGGTCGTTCGTGGCGCAATACTGGTTGGTGAAATCAGAACCGGATGAATACAGTTGGTCGGACCTGAAAAAAGCCGGACGGGATGTCTGGGACGGCATTCGAAATTACCAGGCTCGCAACTTTATGCGCGACATGCGTTGGGGAGACACCGTGCTGTTTTATCATACCGGTAAGGAACGCAGTATCGTAGGCTTGGCCAGCGTGATTCGAACGGCTTTTCCCGATCCTTCGGCGGGTGAAGCAGGCGATTGGTCCGCTGTTGAATTAAAAAGTGGTCGGCGTTTAAAACACCCTGTCACTCTGGCACAGATCAAGGCCGACAATGCTCTTAAAAATTGTTATCTGGTACGTAATTCGCGATTGTCGGTGATGCCCATAACGGCGGATGAATATAACCGGGTGTTGGTATTGGCCGGTGATACCTGACCGCGACAGTTTTTCAAGACTTCGCTCAGGGTAGCTACCGTACTCACTTCTAAGCTGTTGTTTTGGGTCGACCCCTGAATAAAAAACCCGGCATGTGGCCGGGTTCGAATAGGGCATGCCGGTATAAACGTACCGGTTCGCATTTTTACAGAATACACGTGTCGGTTTAAAGCGGTAAAGTGCTGTGGTATTCTGCGATGAAGTTATGCCGGCCGTTGGAAACGACAAAGAAAAATGTGGATGACCAAAAGCAGTGTCAATCAGGGGAACATCTGCTTACTCCTGTTTGGGCTTCTCATTGCGTTCGGCGAAAAAGTTCAGCAAAGCTATGCACACTATTAGAATTCCAAGTATGGCGAAGAATATGGCTTTATAAGAACTTGAAGTGTTTATAATATCATAAAATAGAACTTTAATCGAGGTAATCCCGATGACGATCATGCCAAATAATTTGTAAAGCATCTCTCTCGTATATATGCCCCATACGAAAAGAATTGAAGAGTAAGTAATCCATGAAATGGACAATGCCATATTCGGTTGAATGAATCTAATGTGGTATGCGTCCCATAGGTTCAAAATTTGGACGGTAAACAAGCCGCCAATTACAATATGCGCAATTAGAGCCATTGATATTGTAAAGTATCTGATATCCAATTTGCATATTTCATTGTTGTCAGATTTTAAAACCCTGGGTGCCGTTGCGGATATATAGAAGAATACTCCTGCGAGCACAACCCAGGCCAATGCTCCGAGATTTAAAAATGGGATGTATTTAATTCCAAAATATGGTATCCAATCCACTTCCCACGCAACCGTGTACCAATACAGCAAAATGATCAGTATCGCTCCTATGGATATTCTCATCAGAGGTTTGTTCTCAAGATTGTAAGCGACTGCATAGGCGATGAATGCCAGTAGTATCCAGATATATACATTTACTACATAGTTCAGGCCGCCTTCTTTGAGTGGAGCCGATAGGTCATTGCTGGAGAATGCCAGTAATAAAAGACCTGCAGCTGAATACGCGATAGCCGGAAATAAAGATTTGTTGGTTATGTGGTACATCCATAAGGAGGACGCAATGAATACAAATCCAACAATTATCAGTGGCGCGGCATATCCTCCGGTAAAGTGTTTGAATAAAAAAGTGGACCACAGGATGAAGTTGAGCGAATTAATAAGCCCGATGTATGAATCTACTATACTGAATCCGTTCCTGTTTACATATAATGAATAAATGATCCCGGCCATGTATGCAAGAAAGAAGCAGGAGATGTAGAAAAAAGGTTTTTCCCAGGAAACGGGGGAAAAAAGCGTATAATAAATGATGTAGACGAATAGGGTTATCATAAAAGAGCCTATTCTGAGTTCGGCCCAGTTTCTTTTAATGCTGATGTAAATGCTCCCTGAATTAAGGAGCAACATGAATAGGAATAATAGAAAAACTTGAGGTTCGGAGGCTTTTATGATAATAGGCGAAAGCAATCCGCCCATCAAGGAAATAAATGTAAGAATTCTCATACCAATTTTTATTGCGAGGGCAATGATTATCATCGTCGCAATCGATAAGCTTATAGCAAGCGTATTGGATGACCATTCTATGGGCGACGTAAAGCTGGCATATGCAAAGGTTGCCAATAAGAGCGCGGTAGAGAAACCCGCAATTACTTCCGAAGGGATGCGTTTGTTGGAACGGAATAACCAGAGTGCGGCTGCAATGCCTGTTGCTGATATAAAGAAGCTGAGGGCCAATTTGCCTTCTTCGGGAATTAGCCCCTCGGAAAAGACAATTTTTAATGCAAAAACAGCGGATAAAAAAAGAAAAAAGAAGCCAATACCAAGTATAACAGACCCATTTGATAGCCTTATCTTTTTCTTTTCATCCATTATTATGAAGTAATCGGG
>JAGRMX010000417.1 GCA_020441025.1 Leptospiraceae bacterium | reverse complement strand
CCTGGGAGCTACTATTGATTTTCATAAGATGGAAGGAATCGCTCATGACAATCGCCATGAAAAATTGTATGTCGCTTTCGCTTCACTTTCCGGCGGTATGCTGCCCTTAAATGCCGGCGATGCGGGTTACCATCACCGCGATGAAATCGATCATATTCGTCTGCCACAGGCGCAGCGCTGCGGTGGAATCTACGCACTGCAATTAAAAGCCGATCAAACCGACAGCGATGGCCGGCCGATGGATAGCGCCTATGTAGCCGTGAATATGCGCCCCGAATTGCTCGGACGCAGTAGCGCGAATGGTGTCAATGACTGCGATCCGAATACGATTGCGGGGCCCGATAATTTGACATTTATTCCGGGGGCCGATCTATTAATCGTGGCCGAAGACAATGACGACATTTTTCGAAACGACATGGTCTGGACCTATCGGGTTACGGATCCGAAACCGGAATCGGCAGAACGCAAACTCACGCGCATTGTCAGCGTACCGTATGGAGCGGAAGCCACATCCACCTATTTTTACGATAACTATCACGGCTATGCCTATCTGATGGTCGTGGCACAGAAACCGTACGGCAAAACCCTCAGTCGCTATGCCGATCGAATGCGCACCGGCGCGGTGCAGTTTCCACCGCAGCTGCGCGGCGAGTACCGCGAGTTGTATGAACTATTGCATCAACCAATTCCGGAAGAATACAAAGGCGCCATCATCGGCACGGTCGGTCCGATTCCCGTTGCGAGCCTGCCCGCCATGCCAGAAGATGCCCCATGAGTTATGCTTCTACCGCGGATTGCGTCCGCGATCTGGAAAAAAACGGACACCTGATTCGCATTACCGAAGCGGTAGATCCCAATCTGGAAATGGCCGAAATCCACCGACAGGTGTTTGAACGGCAGGGTCCCGCGCTGTTATTTACCAATATAAAGGGCAGCGCCTTTCCCGCAGTCTCCAACCTGTTCGGCACAATCGAGCGCGCTCGTTTTATTTTTCGTAACTCGCTGCAGGCGGTGCGTGAATTGGTGCGCATCAAAGCCGATCCCATGACACCCCTGCGTCATCCGTTGCGCAGTTCACGCGCCGCCCTGGCCGCAATGCATGCGTTACCCCGTCGCGTATCGCACGGCGCAATTCTGGAGCACACCACTGACATCGATCGCCTGCCCTTAATCAAATCGTGGCCCCGGGACGGCGGTCCGTTTATTACTCTGCCTCAGGTGTACTCGGAGAATGTGAATAAACCGGGAGTCATGCAATCCAACCTGGGCATGTATCGCATTCAACTGGCGGGTAATAAGTATCACCTGAACCAGGAGATTGGTCTACACTATCAAATACATCGTGGAATCGGCGTGCATCACGCCGCCGCCCTGGCGGCCGGCGAACCTTTTCGCGTGAGCATTTTTGTGGGTGGCCCACCGGCACATAGTTTCGCCGCAGTCATGCCGTTGCCGGAAGGTTTACCGGAAGTGGCGTTCGCCGGCGCGTTGGCCAATCGGCGTTTTCGATTCATCCGCAAAAATGACCAGGTGCTGTCGGCGGACGCGGACTTTTGCATTGTGGGTACCGTCGCCGAGTATACCCGACCGGAAGGCCCCTTCGGCGATCATCTGGGTTATTACAGCTTAAAACACGATTTCCCCGTGTTGCTTGTCGAACAGGTCTATCATCGTTCCGACGCTATCTGGCCTTTTACGGTGGTGGGTCGCCCGCCCCAGGAAGACACGATCTTCGGCCAGTTGATACATGAAATCACCGGACCCATGGTGCCCGTCAGCATACCGGGCCTGCGCGCCATGCACGCGGTGGACGCCGCCGGAGTACATCCGGTCTTACTGGCCATTGGCAGCGAACGCTACGTCCCCTACGCCCGACAACGTCGGCCGCAGGAACTACTGACCATCGCCAACGCCATTCTGGGTTTCAATCAGGCATCGCTGGCTAAATATCTGTGGATCGCCGCCGGAGAAGACGATCCGGGGCTGGACCTGCATGACATCGAACGCTTTATAAAACATGTTCTGGAACGCCTGCATCTTGAGCGCGATCTACACTTTCAGACCGAAACCACCATCGATACGCTGGATTACTCGGGCACCGGATTGAACTCGGGTTCCAAGCTGGTACTGGCGGCGGCGGGTGATCCCATCCGCAAACTCGGCACGCGCATTCCCTCCGGCTGGAAACCACCCACCGGTTTTAAGGATATTCGCTCCGTCTTTCCCGGTGTATTAGCCGTAAGCGGACCGCGATTTAAGTCTTATACTACGGCCCATAAAGAAATTGAAAGGCTGGGCAAATCGCTCGCGCGGCTTTCCGCCGGGGTTCGCAACCAAATCCCCCTGGTCATTGTTTGTGACGACGCCGAATTCACCGCGCGCAACTTACGCAACTTTCTCTGGGTAACTTTTACGCGCTCCAATCCGTCACATGACGTCCACGGAGTACGCAGTTTTATTCAGAACAAACACTGGGGCTGTGAAGGGCCGTTGATGATCGACGCCCGCATCAAACCATTTCATGCTCCGCCTCTGGAAGAAGACCCGCGCGCTTTGCGTAAAGCGGAAGAACTGGCCCGGCCGGGCGGCAGTCTGTACGGCATTCTATAATTTCCGGCAAAGTTGCGTCGATAATCCCGCCAGTAAAAAATTAACAATGCATATAGAATCGCCAGCGCGCTCAGTCCGATGATGGCCGAGCCCAGACTGTAGCGCGCTAATAAGCTGCGGTATGCTGCGTATGAAAAGCCGATCAAGTACTCCGAACCGTCGCGCGTGCCGCGGAAAATCACGTATTGCCGATTCTGTATATTCATATAACTATGCCGGTCATCCATTTCCACGGCATGATCCAGCGCTTCGGAATACGCAGCCGGTCCCAACCCACTGATTTGACTTGTGGATTCCGGTTCGGCATACTCTGTGCGTTGTACTTGTTCCGAATCGGAATTTGAATCGGATTCTGTATGTGAAATCCTTTCGGTATCGGTAGCGGCAACCCTGTAAGAATCTTTAACCGCATCCCCACGCTCATCGGCCGCACGGGAATCGATGTTCGCACTCATCCCGGGCGAGTCAGTGATCGGCCCATTTTTGCTTTCATTCCCATCCGGTCCGTTTTCATAAAAATGTGACAGGTTCTGCTCGTTATTATTCGATTGCGGGTCCATACCGGTCGAATCGAGCCGTTCGTATTCACCCAGCGTCACGTGAATGCGATTGGGTAGATCCTCCAGGCGATCGCGTTGCTTGAGTGCTTTCAAAAAATCTTTAAAATCGAATTCATCCCTGGCATACAGAGTTCGCAATGCGGCTCCATCGGGCAGGCGCACCATGGCCCGGGAAAGTACAAAGCGACCATCCAGAGGCAAAGAGCG
>JAGRMX010000416.1 GCA_020441025.1 Leptospiraceae bacterium | reverse complement strand
GATTTCCAGCGGGAACAGTTTGCGTAAGTTTACACGATGTAAACCCCGTGGACTCGGTCCACGGAGGGACCGCGTTCACGGCGCAAACTGTTCCCGCTGGAAATCTGTAATTGAAAACGCGCAAATCAGGCGAACCCCTTTTTTCTTGTCAGCAGGCCGCCAATGACCTAATCGGTACCGTCCGCATGCCGAATCCACCCGTATACTGTACAGACATGACCGGAAAGCAATTTCGGCTGTCTGAGTTTTTGCGACTGCCCGACGCCCGTACGGCGGTGCAGGCCTGTGAAGGTCATGTCCGGGTCGATGGTGCGCCCGGGTTGGTGCTGGCAAACGGTCTTAAAGAAAGCCTGGAAGCATTGCCGGCGTTGAGCAGTGCGTGGGGCGACGCGATTGAAGTCGTACTGATTCTCGTTCTGCCACCGGATCAATTCGATCGTTTTGAGCCGGCCATTGAAAACCTATCCCGCACCGCGGTCAGTATTACACGCAGCGCTACTCTGGATAAAGAATTGGCGCATTTCGAAAAGCTCACCGGTGTGGGCGCCATTCTGGTCAGCGATCGGTTGGAGCTCAATATCATCCGGGAAATAATTCAGAAGACGAGTGCGTTGCTGGGCGGGCGTGCGATTGAGCTGGCCCGGGCCCGGGAAGAATATGTACAGACCAGTCGGCTTTCACCGACCACCGATCATGAAATCGCTTTTAAAATGCTGCGCACGGCCCGTCGCCCGGTATTGATGCTGGATCGTCGGGCACTTTTGCAGAATCCGCCACATCCCATACTGAGTCTGGCGGAAGAGATGCACGCGCCCATTTTGCTGACGACCGCCGCTACCTGCGCACCGCCGACCATCGTGCAGCGCTGGATACAATTGGCGGGCGATCGGGTTTTGTTCCTGCCGGCCAATAACATCGTATGGTTGCGCGCTTTTATGAAAGCCGATTTGCTTCTGACGCTGGGCGCGCGTTTGCGTGAAAGCGAAGGCTTCGGACTGAACGATTTTCACCTGACCCGCGCGGATATCGTACAGGTGCATCCCGGTTCGTTTCAAACCGATCCCAATGTAAAATTATTTATCAACAATCTGGCCGCGGATTTTGCCGAAAACATGCTTACGCTTTTGCGACGCATGCGACCGGATGAATCGGAACCGGTGCTGGATTATCGCTTAACCAATCTGCGTATCAAGCGACTGGAATCGATCCGTCATGAAACCGTTCAGCTACACAAAGGGCTGGAACGGGCGGCGGAATCCGCCCACCAGAATCAACCGCTGGATCCGGCGGCGGTTACGCACGCCATCGTCGGTCGTTCCGCGGCGGAAACATTGTTTATCGGTGAAGGTAACTCTACGGGTATGTGGATGTGGTCTTATCTCTGGTTGCGGCCCGTTCTGTATCCGGATTTGATGGCCAGCATCGGTCTGGCCCTGCCCTGGACGATGGGCGTTTTACAATCTGCCGATCGGCGTCCGATACGCGTTTTTCTGGGTGATGGATCGTTTCTTTATCAGAGCGGATTCTTGCCCGAATTAAGCGGCGGCGGTAAAGATGTAACCGTTTTCCTCTATAATAACGCGGCCTGGAGTTCCATTAGATTGGAACAGACCTTTGTGTTTCGCGGGCGGTATCCGGGCACGGAATTGCCGCAGGTAGATTATACGCGCATTGCCCAATTACACGGCTGGGATACCATGCGAGTGGAAAGCATGGAAGATTTGCAGGCTGCGTTGAATCGGGCCGATGAGTCCGGTAAAAAACGGCCGTTCTTTGTGGATATCAATCTGCCCAGGGACAGCATTCCCTTTGCCGGCATAATGTTCGCACTGGCCGAACTCGATTATATTGCCCGACCGATGCTTTCCCGGGTAACGCGCAGTGCTCTGCGGGCCATGTTGCGGAGAAAGGTGCCCTATCGTTTTATCGGGATGGTGCTACGTATTTTGTTTTCCTGAGAGTTGAATCATAAGCAAATGTATGCAATCTGAACATAGACCGACGGATCCTTCATCGAACAGGATGATGCAATCGCGGAGCTGTTAATGACGGAGCTGTTAATATCGGAGTTGTAAATAGCGGAGTTGCTATTAACAGAGTTGTCCAGGGCGACTCAGACGAATATGAAAATCTGGAATACATATACCGGACACGGCGGCGGATACCTGGTAGAGGTGTTGCGGCGGTTAGGCATTGCGCATGTGTTTTCCGTTCCGGGCGCGCAGATCCTGTCCATCTGGGACGCGCTGGGCAACGGTCCACATCCGGAATTAATCGTACCCGCCGGCGAGTGGAAGGGTGCTTTTATGGCGGAGGGTTATAGCGCCGTCAGTGGCCTACCGGCCATCGTATTAAACACTGTCGGCATTGGCGCGGTCCACGAACTGCCGGGGATGCATTCGGCCATGTTAACCGGAGCTCCGGTGATCTTCCTTTCGCCGACGCAGCCGGAGTACAAACGCAAGCGCATCGGACGCGTATTTCAGGGATTGAATCAGGAAGCAATTTTAAACGAACATGTGCAGGCCGGTTTTCAAATCGGTGATATTGGCGATGTGGTTCCTACCCTGGCCATGGCTTACCAGACCTGTATGGGCCGAGCCGGTGGCGAGCATCCCCGGCGTGGGCCGGTGCGGGTGGATATAGAATTCCCCATGTTGTTTCAGCGGATTTTCAGCATGCTACCTCGCATTACGGAACGATTGCAGAAGGACGCCCGTCTGCGTCTTTCCGCCGCGCCGGAAAACTTATACGTAGTATCATCCGAATTCGCACGGGGTGCTAACGCGGGTGTGGCCGAAGAATTATTTCCCGATTTTGTAGTTTCACCTTTGTGCAACGGTCTGGGCAGTCGTACATATAACGCGGCGTACGCTCTCGGTGTGAAATTTGCCCGGCGCACTTCGCCCGTAGCATGGGTAGCGCCCGTTTCGGCCGTGCGGGCCGCGTATGATTTGTTTTTACTGGCGCGCAGTCATAATATTCCTTTAGTATTTCTGGAAGGGGGCCGGGAACGCGGATTTAAAGAGCTGGCGGAGTTATGCGGGGCCGAATTTCGACGCATTGGACGCGATTTAATTCCGTCATTGGCCGTTCTGTTCCGAGAGAATCCGGATGCATTGTTCGTGATAGCCGGCGACGGCATTACCGAACTGGCTGCCGATGCGGTGAGCGGCGCGCAAAAATCGGCGCCACGGTCGGTCGGTCGGTCCGTGGGGCTCCCGGGAAAGTCCACAGCATCCAGGAAGAAAACCTCCACCGGTGCGCCGGCAAAGTCGAACATCGGTACGGATGCGTTCGTCGATCCAGAGCAAGCTAAACTCCGGAAGAAACGGTCCGGCGCAAAAATCGCAGGCACGCAAACAGCGCGTAAAACTCAAAAAAAGTCAACTAACAGGACGGCT
>JAGRMX010000415.1 GCA_020441025.1 Leptospiraceae bacterium | reverse complement strand
CCCACCATTCGCTATAGCTTCAACGAAGATACACTGCCGGAAGATCTGGTGGGAGCTTATCGCATTGATCCGCGCACACATAACTTCGTATGGTCGGATGGACCTCTGGCATACGCCATCCGCACCGGAGGGACTTTTGTAGCCGATGAGATGAATCTTTCGCCTCCCGAAGTATTAAAGCGATTTTATTCCGTATTTACGGATCGCTATCTACAATTGCTTGAAGGTGATTCCACGGTGATTCGAGCCGGTGACGGATTTAATTTTGTAGCCACTCAGAATCCGGCGGAAGGATTTGAAGGCCGTAAAAATCTACCCCGGGAAATTCAAAAATATTTCGCCACGGTTTATATCGATCCGTACCCGGTAGACGAACTGGTGGAAATTCTTTCGGGACTGCATCCGCATTTGCAGCGTGAGCTGATTGAACTGGCCGTGCGATTCAATATGAGCGTGGAGCAGTTGGTTACAACTCGCAAGCTGGGCGCCCGCGATCTGGAACGCTATCATTTTAATATTCGTAACCTGAATCGTCTGGCCGCGCGGCTGAACAATGACAGCCATGGTCTGCCTGAACTGGTGGATATTTATTTTCGTCCCTTCCGCACCGCAGACGATCGTAAACAACTGGAGACTTTAATTCGCGAACACTTTTCCGAAATAGACGGGACTGCGGCCGGCGTATTTGCCGTGCCGGAAGATCTGGAATCGATCACGCATGATTCCACCATCGAGATTCACATCGATTCGCAAAAACATTGCGTGGACATCGGTCGCTCGCATCTGCAATGCGATCCGACGGTCAATGATGCCGAATTTCAAAATCGATTGATTGCCAGTTTTGACGACTTTCCTCCGGTCAGTTCGGCCCGTCCCGTGCTGGAAGCAATGGCGCGCGCGGTTGAACACTGTGAAAACGTCTTACTGGAATGCGAGGCGGACGTCGAACCGGAAGACTACGTGCATTTCTTCGCCGACTTACAGGGCAAGGACATGGCAGTCATCACCCTCTCGCGAGGTATGCACACCGCTGACGTGCTGGGTGGCTTAAAGCCGGCCGGATCGGGGGGTGATGCCGTTGAATGGGTGGACGGACCTTTGACCACGGCGGTTCGCCGCGGAGATTACATCTTACTGAAAGGTCTGGAGGCCGCCGGTCCCGAACTCGTGGAAAAACTGAATATGATGCTGGACGACGCCCGCGCGTTGGTGTTGCCGCCGGAGTCGGGTGAAAATACGCCGCTACAGCTCAAAGAAAGCGCCCGCATCTTCGCGTTAAAGTATTTCCGCAATCAACGCAGTACGCCCTCTATTTCGAGAGCTTTTCGCAATCGTTTCAGCGCTATCGTAGTGCGGCCGATCGTGGACGCGGAAAGTCTACGAGAGATTGTGGCGGCCCGCCTCGGGCTTAATGAAGACGATGCAAATCGATCTATCTTCGAGGCCATGGTGTCATTTCATCTTTTTATACGAGAACGATCCGCGCGCCGCGAAATCGGTTCCGGCAATATTCAGCCGTATCAATTCGGCCTCACCAATCTACGGCGTTGGTGCGAACACATTCGTCGATCTTTGCATGCCGGTACGGTGGATGATCGGCAGGCCATGGACCTGCTGGTGCGTGGTGCCGGAGTGGCTTATTTGAATGAAATCTCCGATCCCCCGGAACGCGAACGAATGGCGGCTGCGTTACTGAAGCTGATGGAGGGCATCGAGCCGGCGGAACTGGCCCGTCAATTTCAGGTGCAGTCTAAAAAAAAAATCATAAAAGAACGGTCGGATTTTAAGCGTATCTGGTGGGACCAAAAAGAGCACTGGCGTAAAGCGCATACCGGCAAGTTTAAACCAAAACTGGAAGGGCGTGAGCTCAAAAGGGGCATTGAAATCAACACGCCTGAGACCGGCGGGCAGATGAAGGAAGGTCCCGATGCATGGTATGGTTCGGATACACAGGGTAATAAGGGTCAGGGAGAGCCCGGTGCGGGCGGCGGCGCCTGGGGATACCGTACCGAAGAGTTGTATCGCGAGTTCTTAAAGAAGAGGCGCGCCCTCTGGGAATACAATATGGGCGTAACACTCGAAGATTTTAAGGATACATTCGAAGCCGAAATTCAACGCGTTACAATCGATTTTGATCGCCTGCTGGACCCGCAGGTGGATATTACCCGGCGGTACATGCCGCAGGGTTCGCGCATCGACGCGCGTCGTTATCTGGCCTATCTGAACGGCAAAGGCGATGGGCGCGTATTCGATCGCACCACGGTCAACGTAGATGAAGACCGATTGAAAGGTGTAGAGATAATTTTTGCCGTTAACAAAGGACGGCGTATTTTTAACTTCGAATACAGCATCGCCACTCTGGTGGCCATCATGAGCTGCTCCATAATTCTGCAGGGGCATGAACTTCCCTTCGGAGTTTGCGGTTACTCGGATCTCACCAACATGAAAACTGCTATCGATTTGAGCTGGTTTAAGAAGCTGGAAGAAGATTTTGATAATGCGCGTGAGGAAGAGTTATTCTATGGCCTTGCACGCGACTGGCACGGCGATACGGTGCCGGAATTCCAATTGCTGGACGATATGGCCGAATCGTTTTCGCCGGACGCCCGTACCCGCATATTGGTGATCGTTTCCGATTTTCGCGGTTCACGTGCGAAAGTGACCTTTGAGAAAGATTTGAATAACGAGGAAACCTACCGCTTGAAAGAGACCGTGGAACGTCTCTCCAACCGGGGCGTCATTTTGCTCGGAGTGGGTGTGGGCGCGCGCGCCATTTCCGATTATGTGTTCACCGAATCGCTTCAGGTGGGCGGAGAAAATTTCGCCAACCTGCCGGCGCTGATGGCCGGGCGGGTTACCGAATTGATTCATAAACATCATAATGCCGCGGTACTCTGATGCATGCGATCATTTGTTTTCAAATAAGAGCGGCATTGACCGGGAACTCCAATCCGGACTGAGCAATGGCTACCAATCGAAAAAAGAAAACGAATACCGCCGGAAGTACAAAAAAACCGTCCGGCTCTAAACCGGCATCCGTTCAACAAAAGACCGATACTAAAAAATCCGCAGCCGGCCGTAAACGGTCGGACGCACGCATCGCGGACACGAACTCCCACCCGGCACGTACGGCTGCGACGGTTGAACTTGCGGAAAATGTTTTCTTACATCCGGCCAGCGTGGTGGAAGGATTGGTACACATCGGTCGGTGCAGTTCGGTATGGGGTGGGGCCGTTATCCGGGCGGATATGAACACCATCCGTCTCGGAGAATATGTTAATATTCAGGATAACAGTACGCTGCATGTGGATACGCGCAGTTCCATATCCGTCGGTGATTATAGCCTGATTGCGCACAACGTTATGCTGCATGGTTGTCATATCGGTCGGGCCTGCATGATCGGGATCGGTTCTATCATATTGGATGGGGCCGAGGTGGGCGACGGAGCCATG
>JAGRMX010000414.1 GCA_020441025.1 Leptospiraceae bacterium | reverse complement strand
CACGATTCGCACCCTCACCTACGGGTTACCTACACGTAGGCGGTGCGCGTACCGCTCTATTTAATTATCTCTTTGCGAAATCGCAGGGCGGAACTTTCATCATCCGCGTCGAAGACACGGACATTGAACGCAACAAAGCCGAGTCGGAAAAGATGATTCTGGAATCGTTACAGTGGCTGGGCATGCATGCCGATGAAGGTCCTGCGGAAGGCGGTTCATACGGCCCCTATCGCCAATCGGAACGATTGGACGTGTATCGCAAATACGTGGATCGACTGCTGGAAAAGAAGCTGGCTTATCCCTGTTTCTGTACCAGCGCCGAACTGGAAAGCAAACAGGAAAAGTCGAAGAAGATGGGCCTGCCGCACGTTTACGACGGCAAGTGTCGCGGCCTGTCGGACAAAGAAATTGCGGATCGCAAAGCGGCCGGGGACGAGTTCGCCATTCGCTTCAAGGTCGATCCGGGGGAAGTGAGCGTTGACGACATTGTACAGGGACGCGTTAAATTCGATTCGCGCCTGATCGGCGACTTCATAATTGTGAAATCGAACGGATTTCCTTCTTATAACTTTGCCGTGGTATGCGACGATCATGAAATGGAAATCACGCATGTCATCCGCGGTGTAGGCCATCTTTCCAATACACCCCGACAGATTCTAATTCACCAGGCGCTGGATCTGCCACTGCCGGCCTATGCCCATATTTCCGAAATTGTAGGCGCCGACCGCAAAAAAATGTCCAAACGGCGCGGCGCCACGTCGATTCTGTTCTTCCGCGACCTTGGCTATCTGTCGGACGCCTTTACCAATTACATGGCGCTGCTGGGCTGGTATCCGGATGACGGCGTGGAGTATATGTCCCGCGCCGAACTGGAAGCAAAGTTCGAACTGGAACGCTGCTCCAAGAGTCCTTCCATGTTCGATTTTTTTAAACCTTTAAAAGAGGGCGAAGACGATTTTGATCCGGCGGCGCTTTCCAGGACCGAGTTGCAGAAATATATCAATAATAAATCCAAACTGAATTGGCTGAATAATCGCTACATTCGGGAAGTCGATTTCGAAACCGTCTGGAAGCTGGCATTACCTTATATCCGACAGGACAGGCAATTGGTTAACATCCTCAAATCGGACGAAGAGCAATTGCGCCGCGCCTTTGATTCCGTGCGCGTTTATCTGGACACGCTGGCGGATGCGGTGCCCTATTTAACCGAGCTTTTCAAAACCGATTTGAAAGTAGACGGCGACGAAGCCACGGCATTACTTAAAGAGGAGAATACCCGGACGGTGGCGCGCAATTTTATGCAGGTACTGGCCGCCGCAAAGCCCGGAACTCCGGAACAGTTCAGCGAGGCCATGAAGGAAGCGGGCAAGCTGAGCGAAGCAAAAGGCAAGCATCTGTTTATGCCCATCCGCGTGGCCAGTACCGGGTCCATGCAGGGTCTGGAATTGCCCATGCTGTTCTCTATTCTGGGCCACGAGACGGTAATACAACGTATTCGCGCTATAACCGGAGTTGAAGCGGAATAATCGGCGATTTGATGGCGGGCTTGTCCGCAAATTGAGCATTTTTTTAGTGAAAAAAATTATAGAGTCTATCCGCGCCCGTTAAGGATATTGTCTGAGGCTGACTGAGGCGGGCCGTTGCTCAGGCCTTCAAAAAAATAGTTATTGAATCAGTATGAAGACCGGTATCCGTTTTGATGATAAAGTGTGTGTAGTTTCTCTGGACGGCCAGATCAACATTACCACGCAAACCGACATCAAAAATCTGGTGAACAGCGCCATAGACCAGATGACCCGTTTAAAGAAAAAAGTGTTCATCCTGGAAATAACCAAAGGATCGCACATTACATCGTCCGGAATCAAACTGGTATTTGATATTCACGCACTGTGCGTGGAGGCTGATTTGAAATTCGGGATTTTAAATCAATCCGACACGGTAAAAAGCGTTTTTAAGTTATCGGGCCTGGAAAACTATATGGTCATCCATGGTGACTATGACACTCTGGTAAAGCTGGTGCGCTGAATACCGGTTCCTGTAAGAGTATAATGGAATCGCAACTCCGGTAAAATCCCGGCAGGGGAGTGTTTTTTCATTGAACCTGTAGGCGATTGTTGAAATTATCAGGCAACTGCCGACCGTTTGTTTTGTATAGCTCGATAGAATCGGCTTTAAATCGATTCCGGTCGGCAGGGAAGACGTCTGGAATCCACCTCCGGATCAAAACGCATGGATAAACAAGCTCGCATTGATGAAATTAAGGCCATCCGTCAGGGTTACCAACTGGTGCAGGCCATGCAAAAACTCTCCCGGGAAGCCTGCTCCGGCGATGAAGCGGCCTTTGAAGTTCTGACCCACATGCTGGAAGAGTGCCGGGAAAGTGAAGCCTGGCATCGCAGCAGCGGCTACTGCTCCGCCGTAATACACGCCATCGCTCAGTGTGCCAGTTTGAGATCGATGCAAACCCTTATCCGCTACGCAAAGAATCTGCCGGATGACATTCCGTACGGTACTGTGGAATTGCTTTCGAATATTCTACCCGCCTACCGGCGCATCATAATGGGGCCCGTAAAAGATCTGATCAAAGCGCCGGATGGCAGCCCCGCACGCGCCGTGGGATTACAAACATTCTGTAATCTATATTTAAACGGCGCCCTGCAGGGTGCGGACATTGCGTTCTTACAGGAACAGATCAAGGCCTTTGAAACCGACAGCTTCCTGACTCAACACGCAGTAGACCTGGTGCGCCTGGAAATGGCTTACAAAGAAAAACAGGCCGAAGAAGATCTGGTAGCCATGTTGAAAGGCTTTTTAGTGGAACAGGGCGTCGATGGCGACGATTGATTCTCCGGTTCAGATTTATAATATTTCACTCAAAACGATCGTTAAACTCAGGTTCAGCGTCGGTGAGAATGCGCGCGTCGGTGCGCCGTAATACGGCATCAATATACGGTCGCGAAACCTGCATGGCGTAGTGCGATTCACCGGTATACACTTTCAGAGCGCCCACGCCGTTTTTTTTTAATCGGCGATTGATGATACGCGGTCGTACCCGACCCACATCGATTGCCGGAGAGCTGACCGCAAAACACCAGTTGGCTCCGTATTGTTGCAGATATTGATAAAAGCAGGTTGTGTACTTGAAGACCGATCGATTGGTCTTAATTATAGACGCAAACGCCCAGGGTCGATCGTCCGGAGATTCGGCATGCATGCAAAACACACCTTTCGTGTTGCGCAACGCGGATCGGACGTTGCTTAAGAACTCTCTGGTATACAATAACGCGGAAGGACCCTGCGGATCGGTCATGTCCATGAGAATCGCATCATAGGTTTTTGGATGCGCCTCCACAAAGCGACGCCCGTCGGTAATATGCAGGCTCAGGCGCGGATCGGCGAAGGCGCCGCCGTGAATGGCGCCGAGGTGTGCGCGCGCGATTTCCACCACCCGGCCATCCAACTCGACCATATCGATTTCCCGGACGCAGTTATATTTCGCCACTTCACGTAAAACG
>JAGRMX010000413.1 GCA_020441025.1 Leptospiraceae bacterium | reverse complement strand
GCTTTTAAGAAATTCGCCAGAGCCGCAAATCGATCTTTTATCGCTTCCGCATTGTTAAACAATACGATGTCAAATACCCGATCGCTGCCGGCGAAATCTAACTTGCGAATGTCCTCGCAACTGATGGATAAAAAAATTCGTTCTTTAATGCCCTGCAGCAAAAGCGGTTTGTACAATCTTTTATATATTTCTTGATTCACCCGTCGTAGATGAGCCAGGTCCGCCTGAGTGATGCTGCTGAATGATTTTTCGTTAATGTAGATTTTCTTCATTTCGGTATCGACGCGGCCGAAAGTAACCGGCAGTTCGCTCGCGGCGCTCACGCGTCCGAAAGCCAGGGCATAATCGATACCCAGCTCGCCGCGTCGAATCCTGTCGCGGAGAACCTTCATAGAATTCTCGATGGTACTGCGATAACCCACTATGACTTTATCATCGTGTTTTTCGGTGGGTGCGACATACAGGGAAACAAACGTGAAACTATTATTACCGCTCACGGATAGCTCGCGCAACACATGAATAAAGGGCGGATTCTGCGCGGCCAGGTTAATGCATTGCTTCTGCAATTGCTCTTCAGTGGGCATGGGAATCTTGTCACTGATGGCGCGCTTATGCATTTGCAGATCTTTGAAAATATCCTGCAATTGCGGATAAAACACATCCGGTCTTCGATAAATGCCCTGCAGATATCTTTGAACGGCGGAATAAACCTGATTCAGCGCTTTAACATTCTCCCGGAAATCCGCAGTTAACGAGGAGCCGTAGCTGCTCTGGGAGGTAAAAATAATCTCCGCGTCTCGGGGATGTAACGCCAGTAACTTGCGCGGGTCCACTTCATAGTGGTCTTCCGCCCCGGATGCCGTTGTTGAGCTGTTGTCCTGTTCGGCCATTGGTCACGAAGATGAAAGACAGGCGGTCGGCCCGCTGGAGAATTATTCCGGCTTTTGAATATCCGGCATCGGTCGGCTGCTGAAAAGAAAATCTTTGATCCAACCCGGATTGATCAGAGCATCCGACAGAGCGAATCGTGCGCCGACTCCGGCTCCCATTAAAGCCAGGCCGTATAAGATTACCCAGACCGTCTGAAAGCTGTACTCGGATCTTTCCAGCATGGATGTATGCACGGGATTAGGATAGATTATGCCGATTCCATACAGGAGAGCAACCAAAATTAACACGACAATAAAGATGGTAGAGCGAAACCGAAAGCCGATCAAATAAAAAAGGATTCCGAGAAACCCCGGTAAAAAGAAAACCGGCTTCATATTGGAGCCGACCGACTGGGCGGATTCCTGAAAATTGACCGAATATTCGATCCAGGCCGCCAGAGAACTGACGCATAGTATGAGTACGCTTACGAAGAATAGTATATGATATGGGCTCCAGGTTTGAACTATTGCCAGCGTCGCGTTGCGCAATCGGAGAAATAGTCTGTAATACCCGGTGGTTATAGCCCGACCATAAGCCAGTATTCCGGAATAGATTTCGGTAATTTGCATACGCATGTTTCGATCAAGTGCCCAGAGTGAATGTGATTTCCAGTTCCACTGTTGCATTCAGAGGCAATGACATACAACCCACGGCAAATCGAACATGTTGTCCCTGTTCATCAAAAAGCTGTCCTGCCAGATTGGAGGCGCCGTTGGCGACCAGATGTTGATTTGTAAAGGCCGGATCGGACGCGACATAAGCGCCCAGTTTCAAAACTCCTGTGATCTCTCCGGGATCGGCCACCGACAGAGCGGCAGCCAGTCCGTTTAAAAAACACTGAGCCATAACTGCCTGTGCTTCTTCCATACTGCGCTGATCGGTCATGGGTCCGGTCATCAATAGTTGGCCGTCTTTTAATGGCAGTTGTCCGCTGACATACACCGCGTTTGCATGCCTGCGAGCCGGGACATAGGCCGCGACCGGTGGTGCCATTGTGGGAATTTCCAGTCCCAGCGATTCCAGTTTCTTTAAAAGCATATCTGTGATAGGGATGATCTCGGGCCTGCGCTTGCAACAACAATTGCCGGGCTCATATCCGACTGGCCGGTTTGCCGGAAGCTAAAATCATTGATAGGATATTCGTTTGAGCGGAATTTCATCGGGGAATTGTGTATGCACCGGGAAACGGATACAAAATCGTATGCCGGGGTGGAGGATCATGACGCATACGCAGAGCAACTGGAGGCGCGTTTGACGTTTCTGGGACGGTTCGTATCGGATCATAAAAAAGAATTAATCGAAACCAATCTGCACCGGCGCACCAGGCATATAACGCTGGTGCTGGAAGATGTATATCAACCCCAGAATGCCAGCGCGACTCTGCGAACCTGTGAATGCCTCGGTGTGCAGGATATTCATATCATCGAAAATCGAAATGCGTATCGATTGAATCCGGGTGTTACGCTGGGGGCGGCGAAATGGGTAAGCCTTCATCGATACAATCAGACCGAAATTGATAATAGCGCCGAGTGTGTGCGCCGACTGCGGAACAATGGATATCAACTGGTGGCAACCGCTCTGGACCCGCCGGCTCGACTTCCGGTGTATGATACCAGGTCGCTGCCGCTGGAAACGAAAACCGCGATCCTCTTCGGCACCGAAGAACTGGGTTTGCAACCGGATACCGTCGCAGCCTGTGATGCCTGTCTGCGCTTACCGATGTATGGTTTCACTCAGAGCTTTAATCTCTCGGTGAGCGTGGGCATAACCTTTGACGCGTTGGTGCATCGCATACACAACAGCGACATAAACTGGCGTTTGAGCGCCGCAGAAATGCGGTTATTACGACTGGAATGGTACCGTCGTATTGTGCGGCGCCATGAATTTCTGGAACGCGAGTTTGATGCCGGGCGCATTTCTTAATTATTTCAAATAATCATTGAAATGTTTCGCTATGTGTGGCATTATATGACAGATCAAAGCATATGAATCGGGCCGGCGTACACATTGTTAATTCCGATCGCATTTTGATTGTGGAAGACAACGCAATCAGCGGAATGAGCTTAAAGATGCAACTCAATCGCTCCGGCTTTCTGGTGCTGGATGTGGTATCTTCCGGCGAGGAAGCATTGCATTCGGTTACGCGATTTCAGGAACAGCGTCCCGACATAGTCTTAATGGATATCGAGCTGGCCGGATCGATGGATGGTATCGATGCGGCCATGCGCATTCGGCAGGAACATGGCATTCCCATCATCTTCATGACCGCCGATGCGAAACCCGAAGTGCGGCAACGAGCTGCAGCCTGCCAACCCGAGGCTTATATAACCAAACCGGTGGTCATGCTGGAACTGGTGGAACATATCAATCGGGTGTTGAGAGTTCGGTAGAATTCGGTCGCTATTAGAGCCGGCCGCCGCAAAAAAGCGCTACGACGCTTCATAAACCGAACCGAACCGAACCGAACCGATATAGATCGCACTGAATAGATCCATAGCAAAACAAACTTCTATTCAATCGAAACTAACTTAAGCTTTTCGACGTGAGTTGGAATAATCAGCGATAGCTTACCGCTCCGGTCTGTCGA
>JAGRMX010000412.1 GCA_020441025.1 Leptospiraceae bacterium | reverse complement strand
CTGGCGGGCAAAAAGGGTGGTGGCCGGTTGCGCCTGGGCCTCCAGAGCTAATACAGTCATGAAGATTATTCCGATCGAAATGGTAGTCACCTTATATACACGGTTCATTGCAAACTCCGGTCCAAATGTACTCATGACAAATCGGATGTCGCGTCGTATGTCATCCGCGTCGCCATTAGCGGTCAGTTTATCACCGGCACAGCCGGGTAAATATGATAAATGCAAGTGTTTGAATAAAAAAATTTTTACGCGATTGGAATAAACTTTTTTAATATTCAGCGAGTGGAACGCGGGTTCCGGCCGGGAATAACCGTGATTTTGATTTACGCGGCTGGTCGGTGAAAACACACTCGTACCATGCTGCCCATTCAAAAAGAAATCACATCAGAAGTATTGTTATGCGACCGCAAAGGCAACCTGAATCCCCGGGCCGTCGGCTGGGCGCGACATCCGTATCACGTATGCAACCTATCCGGTTCTTTTTTACGCAAAAAAAAATGGGATTACTGGTGCGTTACCGGTGATCGCTTTTTGTTTTCCGCCACGATTGCCAGCGTAGACTATTCGGCGGTTGCGTTTGTTTACTTTCTGGAATATGAAAGCCGTCGTTTTCAAGAGCAGACCGTCATGATTCCATTGGGCCGCGGTCTGCGCATGACCGAGCGAGTTATCGGCTCCACTGAATTCGAGAAAGACGGTCTGTTGCTGGCGTTTAGACCCGGAACGGAATCGCTTCAAATAATTTGTAAATCAGATAACTTCGGTGGTCAGAAACTCGATGTGGATATTCAAATTGATCGACCGGCGGTACTCGAATCGTTAAATGTGGTGGTACCCTGGAGCAAAAGACGCTATCAATTCACATCCAAGCAGCACTGCCTGCCGGCGGAGGGTCAGGTGCGCTGGGGCACGGATACGTTCCATTTTGATAAGCAATCGACTTTTGCCACGCTGGACTATGGGCGCGGTAAATGGCCCTTTCGAACCGCCTGGAACTGGGCGGCGCTGGCGACCCGCACAACTGCGGGCGATACGGTGGGTATAAACATGGGTGCTCGTTGGACGGATGGTACCGGTATGAACGAAAACGGAATCATCTATAATGGTAAGCTTTTTAAAATTTTCGATGAAATCGATTTTGCCTACAATCCGGAAGATTTTATGCGTCCCTGGCATTTGAAGACTCGATCCTCCGACGCAATCGACCTGCAATTTGAACCATTTTTTGACCGCTGCGCGGTCACCAATTTAATCCTGTTGAAGACCAGCGTTCATCAGATGATCGGTCGTTACATCGGCACTGTTCGAGTGGGCGGTCGACAGCGCATCGCCATTCAGAATGTGCCCGGCTGGGCGGAAGAACATTACGCCCGTTGGTAAAAAAACGAATTCTCGTAAACGGTGCCCTTCACCTGTTCGCAATCCGGATGATGCCTCAAGGACCGTGCGCTATGCAATCGACATCCATAGGCTCTGCATTGGCGTCAATGAGCTTTGCTCCGTGCTTATGAATGTGGCTTCGGGCCTCCTGATATATCACATAAACTGGCGACCTTCGCTTCACAGTGCTGTTACGATTTAATTGAATGAATTTTTTATAATCAATTTCTTGCATTTTGATATGAAATCTTATTAGTTGTTTATTGAACATCGCCTGTCTGGTTCATTCCGATGCAAAAGCACCAGATTCTCATTTATTTTACCGTATTGATTTCATTGACGACGGCGTGTACCTATTCGGTAGGCGGCGCCGATGGACCCGAACTGGCCCTGCTGGGATTGCTTAACGACGGCAGTCAGCTCAACAACTCCAGCTCAACCACAGTTGACCCGGGCCGATTTGTAGCCGTCGGAAACAGCGGACAGATCTGGTATTCGGACGACGGCGGCAACAACTGGACCGATGTCAGTCCCGGCGGGCAGAATCTGAACGGAATCGCCTATAATGGCAGTGCGTTTGTTGCGGTAGGCAACAATGGTCAGGTGCATTATTCCAGCAATGGGATTAGCTGGACCCCGACTACGGCCGGGGCCACGACTCTGAGATGGGTAGCAACCAATGGCAGTCGTATTGTGGCGGTAGGCAACGCCGGCACAGTAAAATATTCGGATGATGGCGGCCAGACCTGGTTGGACAGCAGTCCCGGTGGCGCGAATATGCTGAGTGTTACCTATGGTAATGGGCATTTCGTCGCCGTCGGAGACAGCGGCAACACCTGGTGGAGTACCGATGGCATTGTATGGAACAATGTACTACCGGGTGGAGCCGGAAACTTCAAAGCGGTATCGTACGGCAATGGCCTTTTTGTGGGAGTCGCCTGGAATTCCGAAAGCTGGTATTCATCCGACAACGGGCAATCGTATACGTTGGGGACCGTACCCATTCAGAATACGGGTACTCCCGGATTGATGTCCGGCCTGACCTTCGGGAATGGTCAGTTCATAAGCATTGAATGGCAGGGTTATATGCTCAGTACGCTCACCAGCCAGACCGGTCAATGGAACACGCATGGTGCCATTGGAGATGCTCGTGGCCTGGCCTACGGTGCGGATCGGTATCTGGGTGTGGGCTATGGCAGCAATGTTATCTATTCCGCAGACGGCGCAACCTGGTCCACCATCAGCTCCGGCACCGTTGCGTCACCGCTTCTGGCCATCGCACACGCACCACTTTAAGTATATTCGGCAATATATGGTAATGCCGATCTAATCGATCTAACGATAACAAGCCGGTTGCACTAACTTACTTTTTACATATCCCAACATTTTTTTCTTCAATTTGCGGGTGGACGCCCGTGAATCGACCATGTCTGCACCATACCGGAATGCTCCGGAAATTCTGTGTGTTGATGATACGGCGGGCATATTGCATTTGCTGGAAAGCCTGCTGAGCAAAGAAGGCTATCATGTATCCTGCGCCGCGTCCGGAGATGAAGCGGTTCAACGCGCCGAAGAAACCACACCCGACTTGATATTACTGGATGTCACCATGCCGGGCATGGATGGGTTTGAAACATGTCGCCGGCTAAAAAGTATAATCGCATTGCGAGAAACCCCGGTGATTTTCTTAACCAGTCGTACAGAATCGGATGACGTGGTCAGGGGATTTGAAGTCGGCGCCGTGGATTACGTATTCAAGCCCTTTCAGAAACCGGAGCTCCTCTCTCGCATTCGAACTCATGTAGAATTACGACGCGCCCGGGAGGAATACCGCAAGGATCTGCAACTGGCCGCCCGCTTGCAACGCAGTATATTTAACGGACAGGATCAGTTTTTTAACGGAGTGCAGATATCGTTGAACTACCTGCCCTGGTCCAGCGTAGGCGGGGATATGTACGATATTTCCATGTTAACCGATGATGTAATTCGGATCTTTCTGGCTGACGCCATCGGTCACGGAATACGCGCCGCGCTGGCGTCCATGCTGATTAAGAGCGAGTATGATAAGTGGAAATCCGAACCCGACATGCGGCGCGTACTCCATGCCATTAACGAACACTTCTACACATACTACAGGGAACCGGC
>JAGRMX010000411.1 GCA_020441025.1 Leptospiraceae bacterium | reverse complement strand
GGTTTCCGCTGTGGACGTATCACTGCTGCCGGGGCGGCCGGTCTGAATAGCACCCTTGCAGACGCAGGATATGGTGCCGGTGTCGGCATGTACTATGGAGAATTTTGTTCCACGTACGGCCGCCACGGCGGTGGGAGTGATCACCTGAAAGCCCTGGTTGCCGGAATTTGGTTCTATATTGTACCAACTGTTGCCCCGCTCCAGATTCACCGTCCCCGGACGATTGCCGGCCACAATATCGTTCAACGCGGCTTCCGTATTGGCGCCCAGGCGAATATATATACCCCGGCGAGTTTGAATGACTACTCTGGAATTGGCGCCGGTTTTGATGCGGTCCCCATCTTTAATCAGGCTGCCCTCCGGTAGAGCGCGCCAACTGGAATCGGAGCTCTGCACCTGGACCTGGCCTTCTACGGTTTTGGCAAATGCCACCGGATCTTCGGCCATCAGATGATAGGTAAGACCCAGCATCAGGATCAGCGAGAGTCCCAGAGCCGCAAACCAGGTACGGCGTTGGTTAAAAATTAAAGAATGCATATGGTTTCTCCTCTGACCCTGTCGGTCCCTAGTAAACCACGGGGAAAGATCATGATTTTTGTCAAGATTTTGTTTACAGCACACAGGCGAATAGATACATGGCTGAGAATCTATGGCCAGATACAGAGGACCCCGAGTCAGAATTGCCCGACGCTTTGGAACCGCGTTATTCGGGCTTACCCGCAAATCTACGCAGAAACGACCCTATCCGCCGGGACAGGGAGCGCAGTTCAGACGGTTTAAGTTCAGTGAATACAAGAAAAAGCTGATCGAAAAACAGAAATTGCGCTACAACTACGGTATCAATGAGCGTCAACTGCGTCGCCTGATGGAAGAGGCGAAGAAATCCCATGAACCTACCGGTATGGTACTGTTGCGACTCATGGAACAGCGTTTGGACAATGTCGTATTCCGACTGGGCTTTGCGCCCACAGTTCCCGCCGCTCGCCAACTCGTTGCCCACGGTCACGTCCGGGTAGACGGCCATCGGGTCGACATTCCCAGTTTTCGGGTGCAGCCCGGACAGGAAATTCAGATCCAGGAAAAAAGCCGGCAAAACGAGCTGATTAATAATACCCTGCAAAACCCCACATTACGCTTGCCGTCCTACCTCAGCTACGACGGCGCCGAGTATAAGGGACGCATGGAATCACTGCCCAACCGGGATGACGTACCTATTCAGGTGGATGAGCAGTTGGTGGTAGAATACTACGCTCAGCGTCTCTGATCTTCCCTCGCGCTTGCTCGACCGATTTTCGGTTATATCCATTTTATAATCGGATATCGGTCGCGCCGCACAAACCCAATCGCACAGGCGCGTATTACTTCTAAATTGTGGGACGTCGAACCGTACTTATCCCTCATTTTTGGCAGCGAATTTCTTTTTTCTTTTCTCCGGTCTGTGAGAGTTGCCGCCAATCAATACAGCGGAAGCAGCAGTCCGGTAACGGATGCGATTTGTGTGGCAGAGTCTTCGAAGGCAAAGGCATAGCGTACGCGTCCTTCCGGATCAATCAAGAACACGCGGGTGGAATGATCGACGGTGTATTCGCCGGTTTCGCTATTCAGAATCTGCCGTTCGAAGTTGGCTCCAAATTGGGCGGCCACTGTCCGGGTATAGTCCAGATCCGCATTTAAACCGATCAAAGGTAAATCGAAGTAATCCAGATAGGCCTTTAGGCGTTCGGGCGTGTCGTGTTCCGGATCGACGGTGATCATTACGGCCTGCAGATTTTCCCGGCGAAAATCGAGCATATTGTAGGCTCGGGCCAGTTTAGCCAGCGTGCCCGGACAAACATCGGGACATCGGGTGAATCCAAAATACAACCATACGGTTTTACCGCGCAATTGCCCGGATGAAAACGCGGCTCCATCCTGATCCGACATTTGAAAGTCCGTATCGATGCCGAAATCGCGTAACTTGCTGCTTTGATCACAACCGGGGCCGGCTAAAAAAAGCAGGGTTATCAGCATGGCGGTGGCCAGCAGACTGCTGCGCCACCGATCTGAGATTCCACTGATTGAAATTTGTGATTGTTTGTTTTTGAAAATCAACACGGCTACATTCCTGAGATGAAATGGGGATTATTCGGTAATTTCATCCGGTCGCACGGGTACCGGCAGAACCTGAGAGCCGTTGTTTTGAAAGTTCAATTTCAAATCGAATGTGTCGCCTTCTTTCAACGGTGCCTTCAGATTGATCAACATTATGTGGTATCCGCCGGGCTTCAATTCCACCAGATCGCCGGCCGGAATCTCCAGTTGTTCCAGCGGTCGCATACGCATGGTGCCGTCTTCTAATACGGTTTCATGGATTTCTACCCGTTCGCAGACGTCGGTTTCCGCGCCGGTCAGATATTCCGCTTCCTCTCCCGGATTCTGAATCAACATAAAAACTGCGCCATTCACGGCTCCCGGAGGAGTGGGGCGGGCGTAAAAACCGGCCAGGGATAGAGTGGTTACTTCCTGGCAGCCAATCATGGGGATCAGCGCGATTAAAATCGCCAGCAGACCTTTGTGCTTAATTCTATTTGTGAGCATTGATTTCGTGTTCATTACATAAGCCTCGTATGACAGAGAATTGTGATTTGTACCCTGATAGAATTACGCATCTGGCGGTAAACACCATTCCAGCAGCATAGCCGCCGTTGTGAATCCCGCTCCATAACCGCAGGCCAGCACCAGATCTCCCGGATGAACCCGACCCGCCTGCCAGTGCTCCACCAGATTGGTGGGAATACCGGCCGTACTCAAGCCACCATAACGATCGAGGGAATACGGGATGCGTTCAAAGGGGAAGTCGATGTGCGCGCAGAATTTGCGCACAATGTGTACATTGGTCTGGTGGGGAACAAATACTTTGATATCGGACCTGGCAATGCCCTGCGCCGCCGCCCTTTCCAGCACTTCATCCACCACCCGTAACGTATCCGTTAGCGCCAGTTTGAGCGATGCCTTACCATCCATACTGGCCTGTGGCCGGGGCACCATACTCATGTCCTTCCCCTGTATGTAATCTTCTACCCGGTTCAACTCTTCGGAGTAGATGGTCGGCTGTTGCATGGCTCGTGAGGGCGTGGTCAGAGAGGCGAACAACGGACGGGACAAACGATCGGGTTGACGATCAGCGGGCAGCGTATCTCCCGCCGAAAGCACCGCCGCCGCCCCGGCATCGCCGAACAGCACACTGCTGCGGTCGTTTAAATTCAGTGAACGGGTCAGTGCTTCCGTGCCGACGACCAGCACCTGACGGGCTTCCCCACTGCCAATCAGGCCGGTGGCCAGTCGCATGCCGTATAACCAGCCCGTGCAGCCGGCCTGGAGATCCATGGCCGTAGCGTGGCGGGCTGCCAGCTGTTTCTGGATCATGGCGGCGGTGGATGGAAAGGTATCCGCCGGACTGTTGGTGGCGCACAGAACAAAATCGATTTCATCCGGTTGAACACCGGCCATACTCAGCGCTTTTTGAGCCGCCCGGGCGCCCATTTCGG
>JAGRMX010000410.1 GCA_020441025.1 Leptospiraceae bacterium | reverse complement strand
ACTCAGCTTTTCCGCGGCCCAGACCGCATAGATCAAGTGGACGGCCGCCAGTAGCACATAGGCCGCGACTCGCCAGAAGCGATAGTAACTTACCACCAGGTAGCCGACCCAGATGAGCAACAGATAAAAGAACAGAAAACGATAGCTGTTTTCACCGGTTGACAGAATCAAAGGAGCCAGTAACGCACCGCCGGTACTGAACAAATATAAAATCTGACTGCCGGCCCGCACGGCCAGGAACGAGCCCCACACGGTTATCAGAACCAGAAACAGGAAAGTCTCGGTGCGTCCCAGCAGATCATAAAAGTAATAAGCGCCGAAAATGGAAATATACATCATGGCCAGCGCCGCTCCGGTAATAGCCGGAGCGATAATACGATAATTGCGTTTGGCCAGATAAAAACTGCCGGCACAGGTAACAAAACTCAGAACCAGGCCGGTGTATATGCGTCCGGATGCGTTGATCCAGTGATTGTCAAAAGCCAGTTTGATAAACCAGGCGGTAGCCAGCACCAGTGCCAGCAACCCCAGCTTGCCCAGCAGATTGCCGCCCAGAAAGGATTCAACACTGGCGGCGCTGATTGACTTTCGTTGTTTAGCTTTTGGCGGTGCGCTGGCAGCGGCCCCGGGTGCTGTAGGTGCCGGACCGGTCGAAACTCCGGACGGCGCGCTCTCGGCCGGTGTCGTGGATTCGGATTGCAGAGAGGCAAAGGCCGTTCTTAACTCCCGCAACTCGGTTTCCAGTCTTTGTAGGCGTTGCCCGAATTGATTGAGTCTTTGTTCATCCATGTGATTGTGCCGGCATACGTCAGTTTCTGGGCCGCCCGGGTAGTGAATTTCCGAACGTCCGAACATTCAGGATGATTTTTTTATTGGCACCCTGGCCACTATTTTTTTGGACTTTTTAATTATAGTTATAACAATGTAAATCCACTAATTTTTTACGCAGGTAAATCTTCCTGATCTATGCCGACGGACCGCTACAGTCATCAGGAAACTGCAATCCTATTCAGCGGAAAATCGCGTGTACCAGGTTAAATGGCATGACACTCTGAAAACCGTTCCGGAAGCCCACTGGAATCGCCTGGTATCCGATTCCAACCCCTTTCTGGAGTACGCTTTTTTGAATGCCCTCGAACAATCGGGTTGCGTGGGTGCAAACACCGGGTGGCAACCGCGTTACCTGACCCTGTGGCAGGACAGGACACTGTCAGGCGCCGCCGCCGCTTATCTAAAATGGGATTCATTCGGTGAATATATCTTTGACCATGCCTGGGCGGACGCTTATATGCGCGCCGGTCTGGAGTATTATCCCAAACTGCTGGTAGCCGTGCCTTTCACTCCGGTTAATGGAGAACGATTGCTGGTCGCTCCCGATGTGCCCGACGGCGATACAATAAAATTGAGGCTGGCGGAAGCATTTCAATCGTACGCAAAAGACAACGATTTATCCTCGGTGCATATTTTATTCTGTACTCTGGAAGAGCAAAGTCTCCTGCACGACCGGGCCGACTATGCCCGGCGATTGAGCACTCAGTATCACTGGATCAATCGGGATTATGGTTCTTTTGACGATTACCTGGCGGACCTGCGTTCAGCCCGTCGCAAACAAATCAAAAAAGAACGTCGCCAGGTACACGCGCACAGCCTGACCATTGATCGCCTGACGGGAGACGATATCAAACCGGAACATATGGAGGCCATGTGGTCTTTTTATATGGACACCGGCAATAGAAAATGGGGTTCTCCGTATTTGAATCGCGTCTGGTTTGATTTAATCCACGCCCAATTCCGGGATCGTATGTTATTGGTCATGGCCCGGGATTCCACCGGCCGGTATGTGGCCGGCACATTGAACTTTTATAAAGGGGCCCATTTATATGGACGCTATTGGGGTTGCCGGGAGTACTATCCCGGTCTGCATTTCGAACTCTGTTTTTATCAATTGATTGAATTCGCCATAGAGCGAAAAATGCTCCTGTTCGAGGCGGGCGCTCAGGGAGAACATAAATTTCTGAGGGGATTTGCCACCCGACCCTGTCACAGCGTGCACTGGTTCCGTCATCCGGAAGGACAGCGGGCCATCCGGGACTTTCTGAAACAGGAAGAAGCGCATGTAGCGACGGCCATAGAACGGATGAACTCCGTTTCCCCGCTAAAACACCTGCGAACCTCCTGATTTCTAATGAAATTGTGGAAATTACACTCCATATTTTTTTAATTGATGAAGATACTGGAAGCAGTCATTCAGGTGGATCATGGCGGCCGAAGAGACGGATCGCGACTCAAATCAGGGCGAAACTCTATTACTGACCGAGCGGAAGGTCAAACCAAAACGACCTTCCATGTTCCGCGTGGTAATGCTGAATGACGATTATACGCCCATGGAATTTGTAGTCTGGGTCATTCAGAAGGTGTTTCATAAGGCCATCGAGGAATCCACACGCTTGATGCTGGAAGTCCATACGAGGGGGCGCAGCGTAATCGGAGTTTATCCGCATGACGTTGCCCGCACGAAGGTCCAGCAGGTGCATGCCCTCGCGGAACGCAATCAGCACCCCCTGCAATGTATTCTGGAAGTGGAAGAAGGCGACGATGATGCTGAGTGAAGAATTGCAGAAGACGCTGGAACGAGCCTACCAGGAGGCCCGTCGTAGAAAACATGAGTACATCACTCTGGAGCATCTGTTATACGCCCTGACGTTCGATCGAACCGCGTGCGATATTTTAATGCATTGCGGAGCGGACGTTAAGAAGCTCGGTCGCGATCTGGAAGAGTTCTTTGAAAAGAACATGGAGAAAGTTTCTTCCGAAGACGATTTCGAACCCGAATACACCATCGGCTTTCAATATGTAATGCAAATCGCGCTGGCCAATGTGCAATCCAGCGGACAGAAGGAAGTAACCAGCGGCAGCGTACTGGCGGCCATATTCCGCGAAAACGAATCGCACGCCGTATTCTTTCTGGAGAAACAGGAAGTCTCCCGCCTGGATGTGGTGCGCTATCTTTCGCATGGCATCTCTAAAATCGGATTCGCCGATTCCAGTCGAGCCAATGCGCTCGGCGAAGAAGGGGATGCGGCGACCGGCGAGGAAACGACCAAAGAGGACGAACAACACGCGCGCCCCGGTCCCAATACCGAAAAAGATCCGTTGAAGCGCTTTTGCGTGAATCTGAACGAGCGCGCTCAGGCCGGTAAAATCGATCCTTTAATTGGCCGTATGACCGAACTGGATCGTACCATACACATTCTGGCGCGTCGCCGAAAAAATAATCCCATTTACGTGGGCGATGCCGGTGTGGGTAAAACGGCCATCGCCGAAGGACTGGCTTACCGCATTGTGCAGGGCGAGGTGCCCGAAGCGCTTCAGGATAAAGTGATTTACGCTCTCGATATGGGCGGCCTGCTGGCCGGCACCAAATTCCGGGGCGAGTTTGAAGATCGGTTGAAGGCGGTCATCGAAGGGCTGAAGCGTGTGCAAAACGGTGTTCTGTTCATTGATGAAATCCATACTATCATCGGTGCCGGTGCG
>JAGRMX010000040.1 GCA_020441025.1 Leptospiraceae bacterium | reverse complement strand
ATTACCGTTTCGGTCCGCAATCTTACCGCAACCATCCGGAGTCTGGCGGAAGGTGACGCGGACCTCAGTCGCAAAATAGAAATCAGCGGCAATGATGAATTATCGGAAACGGCGCACTGGATGAATCGCTTTATCGATAACATGGCTGAAATGGTGCGGCAGATGCGAGAACAGGCCGGAATGATTCTGGAAGTGTTGGAGCGGATGAATCAATCCATCCATGCGTTCAATTCAACCGCTCAGGACCAGGCGTCGTCGACGGAAGAATCTTCTGCGGCGGTCGAGCAACTGGTTTCATCGTTTGAAAACATCTCCGCTTCTATCGATCGGCAGGCCGAAAACATTCGCTCGGTGGATCGGCAATTGGACCGCTTGAATACCGACATCGAAACCTCAAGCGGCGCCATGCATTCTCTACGGGAACTGGCCCGGAGCAGCAGCGATCAGGCTCAGGACGGGATGCGCTATGCCCGGGAAGTGGATCAGGCCATGGAAGAAATTCGCGAACGAGTCGGCCGGGTAAATCAGATTCTGGGCATGATCAATGACATTTCGGATCAGACCAACCTGCTGGCCTTAAACGCTTCTATCGAAGCGGCCCGGGCCGGGGAGGAAGGGCGCGGCTTCGCTGTGGTCGCCCAGGAGATTTCACGACTGGCCGATCAAACCGCCAGCAATACCAGAGACATCGGTTCGTTGCTCAATGATACCAATCAATCGGTGGAACGAGGTACGTTGCGAGTGCAGGAGGCTTCGCGTCAACTGAGCGAAATTTCGGAAGCGGTCGGCGCAATTGTGCAGGCCACCCAGAAAACGGACGAGTTGCACGCCTCCCAGAAGAATATCGCGGCCTCCATACATTCCACCATGAAGGGCGTAACGGCCACTACCGCGGAAATTGAAAACGCAACGGGAGAACAATCCCGGGGCAGTCAGGAGATCGGGGAAAGTGTCGTCAGCATATCCCGGGGCGCCGATTCGATTCTACAGGAGACCGAAGGCATCCATCAGATGGCGCGTGAGTTACAAACGGTCGCCGGGACTTTAGAGCGACTGATCGGGCGTTTTCGCCTTAAATAGATCCGGCTCCCGCTCGATAATTTGCAGGCACGCGTCCACCACCGCCGGATCAAACAACCGACCGCGACCCTGCCGCAATTCGACGATGGCGGTTTCAACACCCCGCCCGGGCCGATATGGTCGATGCGAGCTGATGGCCTCGGTTACATCCGCCACGCTGATGATGCGCGCTTCCAGTATGATTTCATCGTTTCGCAGATTGCGCGGATAACCGGAACCGTCCAGGCGTTCATGGTGTTGGTAAATCATTTCCGCCAACGGCCAGGGAAAGTGCGAATCCTTTAAAATATCGTAACCGGCTCGGGCGTGAGCCCGGACCATGGCGATTTCCACTTCCGAAAGCTTGCGCGGTGAACTCAGGATTTCCGCGGGGATGCAGATTTTGCCGATGTCATGAATCAAGGCGCCCAGTCGTATGCCCTTGACCGTCTCATCGTCCAGTTGCATCTGCTCGGCTATGCGGCGGGCCAGATAAGAAACACGTTTTTGATGGCCGTCGGTATACGGATCGCGTTGTTCAATGGCCACTCCGAGTGAGCTTACGCACTGTAGTAAAGCTTCATCCAGCAGGGCATGCGATTCACCCAGCTCTTTTAGAACGGTATTCAGTTTTTGTTCGGCCAGCTTTATTTCCGTAATGTTCTCATGCACGACTACCATGTAAAATTCATTGCCGCTGGTAAAGCCCGTGGCGCGCATCTGAAACCAGCGCTGTTCTTCCTTGCTGTGACAGGGATAGTCGATGCGAAACTCACCATTGCGCGCCGACATCAATCTTTCGAAACCATCCACGACCGGATTGGTATTGCCGGGCGCTACCGGACAAACGGAAACATAATTGGTGCCCACCCAGAATGTATGGCCCTGATACCCGTTGGCGCGCGCGAAAGACTTCCATGCATTGTTCACATAAATAATCATCCCGCGTTCATCCAGGATGACGACATGCGCCGCGATAGAATCCAGAGCGGTGGTCAAAAGCTCCAATGGCAGAGCGGATTGATCCATCGATGAAACGATATCGGATGTTGAGTTCAGCTCCGATTGCATAGACGGATTCCAGACAGTTTTGTCCGTCTGTAGGAGCAAGTAAGAATCAAAATTCCGAAAGTGATATTTCGCATTTGATCCGGATACGCAATCTCATTAATCGACTTCTGTCAAAAGTTTACTTCAGCATAACCTTTGACGTTGAACAATGCGTACGAATCTATTCGGCGCCGAAGATTTTTTCCATGCGAGTTTGCATCTGGCGAAATGTGAGTTGTTCCAACTGGGTACCCACTGACCAACGGTGTCCGTATGGATCCAGTAAGACGCCCATCCGATCGCCGTAAAACTGATCGTCGACGGGTCGTTCTACCGTCGCGCCGGCATCGATAGCTTTTTGAAAAGTGCGGTCTACGTCCGCTACATACAGATGCAGAGTCACCGGAGTACCGCCAATCTGGCGTGGGCCGGGATTATTCCATTCGGGTGCGGCATCGGAGAGCATGATCAACGCATTGCCGATTTGTATTTCCGCATGGGCGATACGACCGTCCGGCATGGAGAGCCGTCCTTTTTCTTTCGCATCAAAGGCGCGCCGGTAAAAATCGATAGCCTGATCCGCGTTTTCCACGCTGATATAAGGCGTGATGCTGGTATAGCCGGAAGGAACGCCTTTATGCTTTACCGGGGATGCTTTCTTCGGTGTTTTTGCTTTGCCGCGACTACCGCTGGAACCGGATTTTTTCGCGGCGGACTTCTTCGTGGATTTAGCGGTGCTTTTTTTGCCGTTTTGTTTCTTGCGGGCCATGGGCGAATTTTAGGGCCCAGGAAAATCTTTGAAAGCAGTTTTTTGAATAAACTGATTAATGCGGCGTCTGACTATATGCTCGTCCATATGAAGAGAACAGCTCCGCCGCAGGAGCGCGGCCACAACAGCGCCGCTTCTGGAGCGCCGCTGTTGTCCGCGGGTATTTTATGTTTCAACGAATAACGGTAACGGAGGTCACCAGGTCTTCGGTTACCGATTTGGTGCATTCCGGATCGCCTTCACATTCCGGTGATTGTATGTTCACGGGAGTGGTTTCATATTCGATGGTTTTGCCGTTTAAGTCCTGTTCGCAGATACTGAAGTCCGCTTTGAGCATCTCGCCATTGTCCAGAATCAAATAGCAGGCAATGTCGCCCATCTCTACGTTAGCCACGGTGACGCTCTGTCGGGCGGGCGCATTCATGGTATCATCCGCATCCGGTGCGGAAGTCTCGGTAGAATCGCCGCAGGCCGCAACGGTAAGCGTAAAAGCCGTCAGCAAACTCAAAATTAAAAAACGATGCATGGGTTAATCCTCCCCCGGGTTGCTGAAGCAACCGGTATCAAATACAGGCTGTCGATCGGGGCAATGCACACAACTCAAAACGGTCTGTCGGGCCCACTTTTTTGACGCGGGGAAAATGACGGTAAATTCGGAGTACAAAATTGACATTCTGGACCGCAATCATATATAATGAACTACGGTCCGGGCAAAGCGCGAAGCGGCTTAATTTTGAACCGAGCGTTGTATATGCGAGCAACCAATCGATACATCCGAGCGGGGAGTTCGGCAATCTGCTTCCCATCCAATACCGCTGTGGGCGGCTCAATCGCTCGAATAGTGCGCCTTTGCCTGCTGTTGGCTTTCATCGTGCCGGGGCTGCAGGCCTGTGGACCCTGGGGCGCGCCGTTAGAAAATCCACGCATGTGTCAAAAGCTGGAAGAAGGGCAGTGTCCGGAGGGATTGGATATGTTTTTACGTACCCGGCCTGAATTGTATGTTTCCGGTGAAGCCGAAGTGGAAGCCGGCGAGAGCATTCTGGTAAATATCGAAAACATATCCGATCCGGATAACCCGCAACCCTTCTATGATACAACCTACACCGTTGAAGAGAGCGGTGTCAATGTAACCATTCCGCTAAAACCGGGACGATTGCCGGTGGGATCGTATCGATTGTTGATTGCCCGGCAGAACGAAGAACCGGCCGGCGGACTTTCATTCAGCGTCTGGAATACGCAGGCTGAAATTGACGCCCGTCGCGAACTGGGCGATCAAACCGGCGTCATGATCAGTAATCTACGTTTATGTAAACAACCCGTAGATAATAATTGTGAAGAGAGCTTTCATACCGTAGATCATGGTGTGCAGTCTTTGCATTTCAGCCTGGAGTACGACGACGCTCTGGACGGTACGGAATTGACGGTCGGCTGGTTACGCAATGGTCGTCAGATAACCGGTTCCGCCCGCGCGTTGGATCATGGGTCCGGTCAATTTTATGGCATGGTGGGATATGAAAACCGGAGCATGGATCGCGGTGAGTATACGGTGGTAATTACGGCCAGTAAAAGCAAACAGGGTATTTTGCGTAAATCGATCACCATCCGCTGAATTTCAAATTTTATATCCGGTCACTCTCGTTAGCCGCGACCGTCGAATGAATTTAAAGACGGCCGAAATTGCAAAATTGAAAAGCGACTTATTTCAAGCATGACTCTGGATAATCGGCAACAGAACGGTGAATGTGCTACCACGTCCCGGCTCGCTATAAACTTCGATTGTACCGCTGTGTTGGCGCATGAACTCCAGCGCCAGCATCAAGCCCAGTCCCTTACCGGCCTCTCCATGTGTCCCACGGCTCACGGTTCGATTTTGCGGTTCCCAAAGATTGTTTAAAGTTTCAACGGTCATGCCCACGCCCGTGTCCTGAATAATTATGGCATGCATATCCGCGCGTCGTTCATAGCGGATGTATATGTTACCGTTGGCGGTGAACTTGACGGCATTGGCCAGCAGGTTGCGAATCACGAAATGCAGCATATGACCGTCGGCGAAGAGAATCACATCGGCCGGGATTTCATTGTGTAACTCGGTTTGTTTTTCCCGGGCTCGATCCATTATGCCCAGCATTTCCAGTGATGCAAGTCCCGCCAGGTGTAACGGTAGAATGTCCACCTCCTGTCCGCCCAGACGGGTGTGACTCCAATCCAGCAATCGTTTTAACAGATCTTCCGTGGATTGCACCGCGTTGATTAAATTTTCTCCATGGTCGCTTACTTCCTGTGCGGAGACAAGTCCGTCTAAAAACATGCGCACTAATTGGCGAATGGTGCCCAGAGGCGCGCGTAAATCGTGACTGAGTATGGACAGCAATTGGGTCTGGACTTCGTTTAAGCGCTCCAGTTCCCGGCGTTGTTCGTTCAGCAGAGCCACCCGGGCGTCGCGTTCCGCTCCCGCCTTACGCAAATCCAATAAACGCATGACCATGCCGGCCAGACTGCGCAGCGACTTTTTTTGTTCGGCGCTGAGCCGGCGCGGTTCGCGGTCAATTACGCATAGCGTTCCAAGACGATTTCCGGCCCGGGTCTCGAGCGGTGCTCCGGCATAAAAACGGATATTTGGATCCTGACGTACCAGAGGATTGTCGGCAAAACGTCGATCCTCAAGCGCGTCTTCTACTATTAATATATCATTTCCCAGGATGGCGTATCCGCAGAAAGCCTGGTCCCGGGGAGTTTCGGTCGCCTCCAGGCCGGTGCGGGCTTTGAACCATTGTCGATCGCCGTCCAGAAACGAAATGAGCGCAATGGGCGTGCCGCAAATATCCGCGGCCAGTTGCACTACGTTGTTATAATCCTCTTCGGGCAGCGTATCCAAAATCCCGATGGCGTTCAGCTCCTGCTGTCGTTCGGATTCGTTTTCAGGGTAGGGGGCGCCGGGCATATCAGCATTATCAAATTATAAATTAACTAAATCGAAACCACTCACGGCGCCCACCTCCTGTCGTCGGGCGGTTGCCATGGCTATGGGACGATCGAAAAACAACTCCGCCATCATGCCGCCGGGTGTCAATTTCAGTTAAGTAGTTATCTTAAAATCGCACGGAGGCGGTTTTGCGGTGAGTTCAAATTGATAGGACGGGGCAATGGGCGGTGATTTGTAATATTTTTGGAGTTAATCTGTGCGGAATCGATGAGAATTCGGTTTTCAACGTATAAGCAAAAGGGGTGACGTCGACGTCACCCCATAGCGGAGATATATTGTGCAGAGTGCCGCGGTATCCGGGCCGTTAGGATGCCGCGGCATCGTTTTAGAGCGAGTTAAAGTTCGCCTGTAAGTGTTGCAGGGCGGGACTGATAGTTTGAGCGGCGACCGAGTAATCCCGTCCGATGGTCACGTGCTCCAGATTAACCCATTGCTGTCGATACCAACCGTAATCCACATTGCCGCCGGCATACGCGAACGAATGCGCACCGGAAAGCACGATCACTTCATCGCCGCCCGCTATGTGAAATATGGCCAGTCGATTTTTATACGGAAACTCTGCGGAGAGATTGGTCCGCCAGCTGAAATAGCGACTGTTCAATGGGTTATAAATTTTAGAATTATATGTACCCAGTTCATTCTGTGTACGCTTGCATACGCCGTCAAAGGAATGCACGATCAGGGGAATATTCCGATAACTGTAGTTTTCTCGAATGGCCTGGGCCAGGCGCATAACCAGACAGCCGCCCCGCGAAGATCCGGCCAGATAAATTCGTTTTACGTTTGAAGAGTAGGCCTTATCCAGTAACCAACGCAGATAAGCACGCTCCATGTCGGCCTTTTCATCCGAAGAACGTAAATGATTGAATTGTGTATCAAAAGCCACGGCCATGAAAGTGCGATTCATTGGAAACATTCCGGAAGCCATCACCTGGCGGGTAAGTGATCGCCCGTCAATGCTGCGATTGCAGGAAGCCGTGCGTCCTTCGCAATTTTTCTTATATTTATCGTCCTGGCCGGTCAGCGAATTGGGCACGCCGTTTCCCGGCGGTTGCTGCCCGGCGGCAAAGAATACCAGGTTTTCCACGTTGCTCCGCGACGGTTGGCTGATGGTGGCAATATAGGTGTCGCGCTGGTGGCCGCGTCCCACGCCTTCTTCTTCCCAGTAGCGAAATTTGGAAGGAGTGGTTTGTTTGGTGCACAGCCAATTCTTACAATAACGCACGCGTTCCAGGTTCACCGTAAGATTGGAAGTGTAGGCCGATGAATCGGAACTGAAGTCATTCTCATTTTGCAGTAAGGATAATAGCAGCGTAGAATCCGAATCCTGCGCGCCGGCGCTGCCGCCGCAATGCATCAGCAGGGGGGTACAGCCCGCCATGAAAACGGCTAAAGCCAGACAGCGGATTAAATGCCGGGGCGCGTGAACACCGGCGCGCCCAAACCGATTTGCCTGTAATCTCTTTATTCTAAGTTCTGTTTGTCTCTCTGTAGCTCGCATGTTCCCTCTCCGTTTCTGTCTAAATCCGATTCGTGTGAATCCGGACGGACGTATTATTGCAAACAGCGTGCCAGCGGATAATAATAAGGGCCAGGAGCGAATTCATCGGCTCGACTCACGGGTTGTTACTGGTTTTAGAGGGGTCATATTCGTTCAGTGAGTCGTATTATGGTCAATTGCGGTGGTTTTTGCGATGATGTTATGCGTGAACACCCCCCGGTTTCGGTCGATTGTCTGAAAATAGACACCGCCATGCGGTTGCTGTCAGAAATTTGACAGCATATAGAGTCGATCAGCTTATTAATCCTTGTCGGATGAACCTTGCGGACTACAGTACTCGATTGTTCCGGTTTTTCCATCCCGTTCTACCATTGCTGTCGGTGTGCGGGAACTCCTCCGGTGGATAAAATGATAGCACCTGTAACAGAAATCCTGGTCTATTCCTTCGCTCTGCTGATTGTCCTGCCCCTGTTATGCGTGAACTACGTCCGGTTGCCCGGCATGGCCTCCCGTTCACGGTCGCGTCCCCTGTATCTCCTGTCTGGATTTCTGGCATCGGCGCTGCTGGCACTGGCGTACATTGCCTGGCGCGACCATGCGTTACCCGTGGACTCCCATCAAGTCGACCTGTCACCCGAATTGATTACGCTGGTGTTCCCGTCCTTTTTGCGTTCCGGGTGCACGTTATGGGCGTTGATCGGTTGTTGGTGGTACGATCATCTCAGTCGTGGAAATAGCGATCGCGATCGGCAATTGCGGCGCTGGTTCTGGCGCGCGGTGATTTTTCTGCTGGTGCTGGATTCCTTCTTTAACTGGCTGTGGCCGGGCTTGCGTCTGTTGCTGATCCGGAACCATGTGAGCGCCGGGCGCGAATTGCTGCGGCACGCTACTTATCCGGGATTTGTGGCCGGTATGTTGCCGGTGCTTGTAGCGGCGACGCTGCGATCCTGCTATCCGCTGTTAAATCCGGCCAACCTGATACCGCGATTGTTTCTGTACATATCGATCGCCTTTGCCGGTTCGATTTTGATTTTACTGCCGGTATATATGTATCTGGCTGTGTATATGGACGCCACCCTGCCGGTTGTGTTTGTATATATCGGTTTTCTGGTGCTGGTGCTGACGGTTGCGCTGATTTTGTTTTTGCATTTTCGATATTTGCGCAGCGCCGTTCCGTATTTGTTTTTTCGCGACGTTTATCGTAAAGAACAGAACCTGGCCGGTTTCCTTGGAGATGCCCAGCGTCTGGAAGACAGTCGCGAAAGTTGCGAAGCGTTACTGGAAATCATATTACAAAATCTTTACCGGGTATTCCATTTTGAAAAAGGATTCATTTTAACGGTGGATTACATGGGCCGTCGTTTTTTGCGTTTTATCGGTCCTCATCGTCCCGATTTTCTGGATAGTCTGACGCAAAGAGAATCGCCTTTCTTTCGATTGCGCCTGTCCGACGAGATGATTGCGGAACTGGACCGCGTTTTTTTACTGGAGGACGGATTCAGCGCACCCTTTGCCCGAATCAATTCCGCTCCCGGGGGGCGCCATCGGCGCATCAAGCGTATCATTCACGACAGCGTGGAGCGCTTTCGTGCCGCCGGTTACAGTGTTTTTATTCCCTTGATTTTCAAAAACGAATGTCCGGCCATCATTGTGCTGAGTGCGCGCCACGGTAGCCGGCCGTACTATAACGGCGAACTGCACCTGCTTGAAAGGTCGCGGCGCATTTACGCCATGACTCTGCGTAATCAAACATTATTGGGGGAGGCCGGTCGCGCAATGGAGCGAAATGTTTCCGCCGCAGAATCCTTTACGACGGATTTCAATCGCAATGGACATATGCAGATTATGCCCGGCAATCGGGCGCTGGTGTACGCCAGTGAAGTATTCGCCGCTGTGATTGATAAAGTTCGCCAACTGGCCGGTATGATGCTTCCGGTATTGCTTCAGGGTGAAACCGGCACCGGCAAGGAATTGGTAGCCCGTTTCTTACATCAGGAGGGGCCCGGCAATGAAGCGCCTTTTGTTGCCGTGAATTGTTCCGCCATTCCGGCGGCCTTATGGGAAAGCGAGTTGTTTGGATATCGTCGGGGCGCTTTTACCGACGCCAAACAGGATCGCAAGGGGCTGGTAGAACAGGCCGCCGGAGGCACTCTCTTTTTTGATGAAATTGGCGAGATGCCGCTCGAAGTGCAGCCCAAAATTCTACGGCTTATTCAGGAACGTACATTCCTGCCCATCGGAGCGCGTGGAAATGTGCAGGCCGATTGTCGTCTGGTATTCGCCACCCATCGCGATCTATCCGCCTGTGTGCGGGCCGGCACGTTTCGAGAAGACCTGTTCTATCGCATTAACGTGCATCCCATCGGTTTGCCCGCATTGCGGGAACGTACTGAAGATATTCCGTTTATTGCCCGTTATCTTATGGAAACCGGCCTGCGGGAACAAAATTTACAGCGCGCGAACATTCAAATTGAGGCCGATGCGCTTCAAGCGCTGCGCCGGTACCCCTGGCCGGGAAATATTCGTGAACTGGAAAACGTTTTAACTCAGACGTTGATGCAGATTGGAGAGCGCAATTCAATCGAACTTCCGGATTTACCTGCAGGCATTCGTGCCGGTGTCCGCCCGGACGAGGGCGGCGGTACAAACGACGGCAGTGGCCAGGAAGCAATGGTACCGGAACGCATTGCCCGCATGGGTTTTGAAAAATTGCTTTCGGGATACGCTCGCGAGCTGGTACAATTTGCGCTGGAGCAGTGCGCCGGCAATCGGACGCATGCGGCTCGCATGCTGGGCATTTCGCGGGGTAAGCTGCTGTACCAGATGAAGGAATTGGGCATTAAGGACGAGTCGTAGTAACGGAGAATTAATCCATTTCACAGATCCTTCGCGTTTGCCAGGGCCGAACGACGGGCTACAAATAGAATCAGGCGACCATTTTGTTTAAATCGCGTCGCTTCCCGCTCGGCGGATTCATCGGCGCCGAAGAATACGTCCACTCTTCCCGGACCGGTTATGGCACTACCGCGATCATGAATCAACATGAAACGGCGCAGCGTGGTAGATCCGCGGGTGTCAATCAAAGCCAGGCCCCCCGCCGGCAAGCGCGCGTCGGTGGCTATGGAGCGCAACGCCGTCAGCGGTTGATGCAGATGTCCGGTGGTAGCCGTTTCTTTGCGAAAGAAAATATAGCGGGGATTCGTAGCGAGTACGGCCTGCTCTTCGGGATGCGCATCCATGTACGCGCGCAGGTGCGCTCTGGAGAACGGCACACGGTTTTTTAGATGCGGGAAAATCGATTGAAAAGCGTGACCATTATCGCCCGCGTAACCCACGGCCTGGCGACTGCCGTCCGGAAATTCCAGCACGGCCGATCCCTGCACTTGAATGAAATAAAAATCGGCCGGATGTAAATAGGCCAGGATCTCGGCGCGCTCCCGCAACGCGCCCGCGAAAATATCATCGTGAGTTTCATACGGTATCATGGCGCGACCGTCCGCATCCAGTTTGCCGCTCAGACGACGACTGTGCCAATCGCCGTTGAATTGACCCAGGTCCACATCGATCAAATCCTTCGGCCGGTAATACAACGGAATCGGCGTTTGACTGCCATGCGAGCGATTGGCCGCAACCGACGGAACGAAATATCCGGTAAACAACGCCGGTCCAATTTCCGGCTTGCTCTCAAAATACAGGAAGTGTTCCGCAAGTAAACGATTGCGCTCGGCGGCATTTGCGTTGTTTAATAAACGTAGAAACAAACGCATGGAAGCGATCATTTCCACGCGATCATAGCTTTCATTGCCATATGCATAATGAGGCCGGGCGCGCTCCGTGTCCTGGTAATAATTCAATGAAGCCTGCACGGATTGCAGCAAATCGTCCGGTGGTTTTTCGCCGAAATTTTCAAAAATGGAAATGGGCGGCGATATCGGACGCATCAGGCGCGTCGCTTCATTGGACATCCGACGGGTCGAATCTTCGGGCAGCAGCGGCCTGGTGAATATCCCGGCGAGCGCCAACAAGATCGTTATTGGAATCTGGTATATATAACTGCGACTGAATTTCATATTCGGTCCGTGACTCCCGTAATACGCATTTCCCGAATCGTATTGAATATCGGCCAGAAAGCCCGATTTGCGTACCGGACTATTTTTAATCGGCGACCGATGCGCTGGAAAAGCATTTGCCGTTCCATCGGGCACAGGAATGTTGTGAGCTCAGTCCCGAATTACGCCCGGGTGCGATGTAAGCCTGAGTGCTATCTGCCGGGTAGATGGAATAGCTTATAATGGACAATTTCAATGCCCGGGAAATCGGTGAAAGCGGAAAGCCGAATACCATTTCCGGTACGCGTTTGCTGATTCGTTTTCTGCTGGTATTTGCTCTGACGCCCATATTCGCAAACGCCGCGGCCATCGTTTTCCAGACCTTTATCAATCAGCTTGTGCCGACCGAATCATTCCGATTGTACCTGGATGTTATTCAGCGTGAAGGGATTCTGGTCGCCGCGCAGATCGTGCCTTTCCCCATCGTAACCGTCATCATTCTGATTTATCTGGTGCCGGTATATCGCGGCATTCGTAACCCGGAGGACGACCGTCATCATATCGGCAAGCGGCGTACGCTGAACGCTCCGTTGATTATTTCGCTGCTCTCTCTGGTGGGTTGGATTCTGGCGATTGTTATCAATCATGCCGGTGTATATATCACCGGTAACCTGGAAATATTCCAGCCGCAGATTTACATACCGGCCATCCTGAACAATTTAATCATGGGCGGACTGTGCTTCGTGATTTGTTTTTATCTGCTGGAGTATCTCAGCCGTATTTATATCATTCCGTTACAGTTTCCCGACAACGTGCTTTCAAACGTTAGCGGCGTGCTGGATCTTTCCATCTTCTGGCGCTTCGCGATTCTTTTTTACGCGATCAGTATTCTGCCGGCTCTGGTTTTATCTCAGATTGTACTGAACTTAATCGCTTCGCTGGCACAGGATGCCGCGGAATTATTGCCGGGCATCGTGATTATGGTAATGATACTGGAGTCGATCGGATTCGTAGTCGTAGTATTGATCGCTCGTTCGTTCGCGCATCCGCTCCGGGATATGCAAAAGGTAACGGTGGCCATACGCACCGGCGATTTTCAACAATCCGTGCGCGTGTTGAGCACCGATGAATTGGGTTTTTTGTCCGAATCCATCAATGTAATGGCGGAAGAGTTGCGTGAAAAAGAGTTAATCAAAGATACCTTCGGCAAGGCCGTCGATCCCCTGGTGCGCGATCATTTATTAAGCGGCCAACTGGCGCTGGGCGGCGAACTTAAAGAAGTGACCGTCCTGTTTTCCGATATCCGTTCTTTTACCGGCATTTCCGAATCGCATCCTCCCGAAGTAATCGTATCGATGCTGAACCGATACTTTGAACGCATGAGCGCCTGCGTACAGGTCGAGGGCGGCACGGTAAACAAATATATCGGCGACGCCATCATGGCGATTTTCGGAGCGCCGCTCGAACATGCCGATCATATACTACGGGCGGTGCGGGCGGCCGAGCGCATGCTGCGTACAAATAGAGACTTAAACCACGAACTGGAAAGCGAAGGGTTGCCGGTATTGAATACGGGCATAGGCATTCATACCGGCAAAGTACTGGCCGGTACAATCGGTTCGCGGGATCGCCTGGAGTACACCGTCGTGGGTGATACGGTTAATCTGGCGTCGCGAGTCGAAGGCATGTGCAAGGGCCTGGGGGAACGGTTGTTGATTACAACCGAGGTGCGCGCGGCCCTTGCGAAGCCGGAGCGAGCGCGTTTCAAAGGCAAAGCGAGGGTGAAGGGACGTCAGGAGAGCATAGCGTTGTATGCCCTGGATGTGGAATAATTTATAGTTTGATTTAGAAACAATCTTCGTAAAAAACGAAACCCGGCGGTCATGAAATAGTTTTCACACATTTATGCGCGGTGCGTTGAGCGGATATTTAAGATCGCGCTGCAATGTCGCAATTGGTATTACTTCTAATGAATTCATCACAACAGGAGCAATCAACGGAACTCGATTCCGAAAGCAAAACGCGCTTTCATTGGATTAATATTCTTCGACCGTTATTGACCGCCGTTCCGACCGGCATAGCCTTCTATTACGACAGTACGCTTTTGACCGTACTGCTGTCATTTTTTCTTTTGTTGAGCGTGCTCTGGCTATGGATGTCGCAGCGACTCAGTGTTGAGCGGGAAAGCGGCTGGCTTTCCGTGTTGCCCACCTCGGTGGACGTAGTTTTCATTACGGCGTTTATATATTACACCGGCGGCGCAGAATCGGTCGCCGTGCTGGCGTACATTTATGTGACGGCACTGTGCGCCATGAACACCAGGGTCAATCAGGGATTGTTTGCCGCGAGTATGATTGCGTTGCTGTTTGCGTTGATGGCCGTGGCGGTGCAGTTGAACTGGATACCGCTGTTAAATATCATCGGAACGACGCGAGCGCTGACCTGGACGGAGGTGGGATTCGTAATATTTGTGCAGGCGGCCATCAATTTCGCCGTATTGACTCTGGTGCGTCGGCTGGTCCTGAATATGGAATCGCAAAATAATTTTTTAAGCAATCAATCCGCGGATTTGCATGCGCTTAATATAAACTTAAATCGGGCGCAGAAACAATTGCGCGATGAACTGAAAGTAGCCCGGGGCATTCAGGAAGCGTTGCTACCGCGGGAATTGCCCGACACGCCGGACTTTGCGGTGGAAAGCCGTTACATATCTTTTTCCGAAGTGAGCGGCGATTATCTGGATTGTTTTCAGGATGAGCACGGTTCCACGGGATTGCTGGTGGCGGACTCGGCCGGTCACGGTGTGCCCGCCGCGTTGGTGGCTTCCATGACCAAGATACTGGCGGAACAATTTCGGGGCTTCGTCGCGGACCCCGCCGCGTTTCTGACGGCCATCAATACCGGCTTGATGGATCAGACCAATCATCATTTCGTAGCCGCCACTTATATGGTATATTTTCCGAAAACACATACGCTGAAATATACGGTAGCGGGCAATCCGCCGCCGTATCTATTGCGCGTCGGACGGTTCGCGCGCCGGTTAACCGGTCGGGGCGGCGTGTTGGGTATTCGAGCCGATGCGGATTTTTCCGAGCATACGATTGAATTGCAACCCGGGGATAAGGTGGTGATTTATACCGACGGCGTCAATGAATGTCGCAACCCGGCCGGTGTCT
>JAGRMX010000409.1 GCA_020441025.1 Leptospiraceae bacterium | reverse complement strand
GTTCGATCTTCAATGGCGACCAGGGCAGATCGTAATTGATCAGTATATTGGTGAACTGTAAGTTTCTTCCTTCGCCGCCCGCCTCGGTGCAGATCAGTACTTCGGTGGAATGCCGGAACTCTTCGATGGCTTCTTCTTTAGCGCGTAAACTGAGCGAACCATGAAATAGTGTAACTGTAAGTTCGGGTTGCAATTGCGCGGCCAGATAATCCTGGGTCGTGCGAAATTGGGTAAAGATGATAAATTTCCGGCGACCTTCTTTTTTTAATCTGGCCAGAGTTTCTTTCAGTTTGATTAACTTGCGGTCGGTTTTAACTTTGCGGCCCAGTTGAATCAGAAAATTCAGGGTCAATATTTCGCGACGCAAATCTTTCAGGGAACGACGCTGTTCCTCTTCCAGATTGTCCAGCATGTCTTCCGGGGCGTCGCTTTCATCCAGCAAATCCTCCGGATTATAATCTTCCGGCAGTGACGCAATTCCGGATTGTTTCATTGCGGCGCGCACGGCGGGACCCAGCATGGATTGTTCCAGGTGTGTTTTGCGTTTTTCCAGCGCGCGTAGCAGGGCCCGGGTGGAAGAATCCAGCAGCTTTTGAAATACAATCATTATAAAGCTGACCGCCCGATTCTTTTCGCGCAGGGCCAGATTGTATTCACGCCGTACGTATTCGGTGGTTTCATCGTAAAAGGCGCGCTCTTCCGGGGACAGATCGAATCGGATGGTACGGGCAAATCGTCTGGTGAAACCGCCCACATCGACTTTTCGGCGGCGCAACATAACGCGCTGAATGCGTTCGCGCAACTGGCCCAGCTTGCGGGATGAATCGCCGTCGGTTACATCGTTCAGAATGTACTCCTGCACAAAGCTATTATGCGGGCCCAACAGGTGCGGATCCACCAATCGCACCAGATAATACAGTTCCTCCAACTTGCCGCGAAAGGGAGTGGCCGATAGCAACAGGAAAGCCTCGCATTTCTGAGACATCTGTTCGGCGAAAGAATAAGCCTGCGTTACTCTGGAATAATCGCGCCGCAGTCGGTGGGCTTCATCAAAAACTACAATGTCCCAGACTGTTTTTAATATTTCGCCGGCGTAGCGCGGGTTTTTAATAAAATCAATGGAAGTGATGATGCGGCGATGTTTGCCCCATGACGCCGCGACCGAATAAAAATTGCGCCGGTCCAGTATAATGAAATCTTCGTTAAACTTGGATTTCATTTCCTGCTGCCATTGCACGCACAGCGGAGCGGGCACCGCCACCAGCAGTCGCGAATAGCCCTTCCGCAGCATCAGTTCTTTGATAATCAACCCGGCTTCAATGGTTTTGCCCAACCCCACCTCATCCGCCAGTATGAAACGTGGACGCAGGGCATTGGCCACCCGGTGTGTAGCTTCAATCTGGTGCGGTAACAAACGGGTGCGGGAATTGGAAAGGCAACTGAGCCGATCATACAGGTGACTGAGTTTTACCTGATGGGCTTCCAGTACGCCCCGGGCCAGATCAATGTCCCTGGCGTCGTAGCCGCGGGCCATGGAATCGAGATCGACGATGTGGCCTCTGTCGGAACTCCGACGGGTACTCTCGGTAAAGGCAAGGGGCAATACGCCCTGCTCGAGCGGAGATTCGGATGGCATGGACACGAACGAAGAGCGTTCGACCGACCGGGCATTCTGGCAAGTAGAATTATGTCGTATTGGGCTGCGGGAACATTCAGTCGGCCCCGCCGTACTAAACGGATGTGCGGCGGTGGTTCGGCCTGGACCGCATTCCGACTTATCGCTTAAAATGGTCGAATTATCAATAACCGAATGACCGAGAACCGTTCATAATTCGGTTGACCCAATGAGCCAGACGGTCGATGCCTATGACAATGGATAATGGTTTCATAATAAAGCACGCTCTGGGCATAACCGTGGTTCATCTGGAAGCATTATTGCGTGAAAGTGATCGTTCTGAGCGTCATACGCCGGCGGATTTTCATTTGCATATCCTTTTTTTCAGTGGCCAGGAATCGCATTCGTTTGGCGCCATCTGCCTCGACACTAATGATATCAGCGTAGAATCCGGCGAACTGACTGACCGATCGCAATTGGTGCGGACGCTCTCTTTTGATCTGGCCCGCAGGTTTATCGATCGTATTAATTCTTGTGTAACGACGGGTAAGCTGGAGCGGGAAACCGTATTTCAGCGAGCGACTCCGGAGCTGTGGGAAGTATACAATCGACTGAAAGAGGACACATTTGTAGATTCTCTGCGTCGCATACAGGTGTATGTTCCGTTCAATCACCTTCAAGTTGAAGAGAACGATCCTTCCATGGTCGGAGAGTCAGTGAAGGTCGATACGGAAGACTATTCCTGGGCTCGTATTCATCTGTCCGAGGAGCGCACCGCCTTGCCCAAATGAAAACCTGGCGCGATGTAATTGTCGAAGCAATCCGTCTGGCGAATATAGCCGGTTTTAGAGTGATTCCCGATTCCGAACGTATCATCATTTATGATTTGCAGGGAGTCATAATCGACCAATAGAGTATAAACCGGAATGATCTGACTCTTGAAGATTCTCACTTTAATTTACGTTTGGACCGATTACGTGCGGCCGTACACTCCCAACAAAACAAAGAAAAGTCCTGATAATGTTAAACTTCGCATTCAATCACCGTGATTCCTGAACACAATCAGTATAACATTAATCGGTCTTGCCCCATGCGTGCAGCCATTGTTCCAACCGGCGTTGTACTGTTATGTGCCGCACTATTTGGCCAGATGCATTGTTCCGCACAGATTCGCAACGCGCAGGCGCTTCAGACGGACGCTGCATTTCAGTTCATGCAGGAACCACCGGTGCAAAGTGAACTAGAAGCGAATCTGGAAGGCATGCAGGTCGAAGGTGCGGTCGGTTCGGCGGCGGAGTTTAATGACCGTGCCATTGTGCGTACCCGGTTATTGCAGCTCAACGGTGCCGAGCAGGATTTTCTGAGGTCCATTCGACTGGCACCGGCCAATCCGGTACCCTATTTGAATTTGAGTCGGCTGTACTATTTATTAGAAGAAACTGATAATGCGTACCGGGTGCTGGATCGCTTTGTGGATCGAGCAGAAGCGAATGAGCGCGATTTATTTCAGATCGGGCAAGACCTGATGTTTGCCCGGCGGGATGCGGAGGCGCGATTGTATATGCGCGCCATGCTCGCCCGCCGTCGCCTGCCGGTGGAAGCCGCGCTCTGGCTGGCGGCCGATCGTATGCGCTCTCAGGACTACGCCGCCGCAATGGAGTATTACGATCGCACACTTGCGATAAACCCGGATGAATCCCGGGCTCTGTTTGGTATGGCTTATATTCATTATCAGGCGGCCAACTACGATCGGGCGGCTTTCTTTGCGGGCCTGGCCATTGATCACGGCTCCATTGAACCGGATGTCTATTACCTGAGTGCTCGCAGTCTGTTTCAACTGGAGCGTTTTGAGCAGGCCCTGCAGGTATTGCGGGACTGTCCGGTCGACCGGCGTAATCTGGAAATGATTCGTCTGCAGG
>JAGRMX010000408.1 GCA_020441025.1 Leptospiraceae bacterium | reverse complement strand
AAGAATATTACAAAGGTTCGGCGATGTTGCTGAGCGGCAGAACCGTCGGGAGGGATTCAATGAACGTATTTGTGCGCAGTATACTATCCGACTTCCGCGTGTGGCTTGTGCAGAATCGTTATCCGTTACTGATTCTTTTTTTATCCGCTCTCATCAGTGATTGGTTTTTCTACTCTCAGCTTGATTTCGGGCGTCCGGCCACGGCCAGACGCGATTCAGGACATTTTGTATTCCTGGAATGGAAGGGTGGATTTATAAGCCTCATACAATTGCTCATAATTTACTACAATGAGCATAATCTGCTATTGATTGGTGGTTTAATTGAGCTGATCCGAAAAATAGGGCCGGTTCTGTTATGTACGAATCTTTTTTCCATTTTACGATTGAATACTCGAGTGCAATGGCGAAGATTCTGGTATTTTTATCCTATCATTTCGGTTATTTCCATTATACTATTCATTTTAACTCTTGTCGCAATTCCGTCCGGATATAAATATCGTGTTGAAATATATTTGCTATTTGACATCTCAGCCTTGCCGGTCTACATTTTCTGGTTTGGAATTTTGTGTTATTGGATAAAATTTACGCTGAACAGAACGAGTTTAAGCATAGAAGAGTGTGTGGATTACGTGCGCGGCAATTATATGCGGCTGTTTATTATTGTAATCATTGTTGAAGTATTCTTTTATTTGCCTGAAATTCTACTCTGGTTGTATGTAGATATTGTGGGACTGTCGATTGGAGTGAATGCCGTAGATTTTACTACGGTTTTATTCGCGGCTTACTATCTGGTAGCATCGATAACATTTTATCTGTATATGATGGCCTGGCTTTTTCCGGAGTATCGATTCAAGAATACCACCCTCTCATTAGCGCGCTTTTTTCTGCTTTTTCTGGCCGGTTCTGCCCTGCTTTTTATTTTTCCGGCTCTACAGGGCAATTTATTGCCACCCGTGAGATATATGTCGGATATCGTTCGTGTGCTCAGCACTTCCCTGTTCTGGGCCATGCAGATCACTCTGCAATTTGTTTTTGCTGTATGGACATTTCACATTCTTCGCAGAACGCTCTGGCAGACCGATGCACAGGCCATGTAAAGCATACTAAAATCGGGATCTTTTTGGCGCAGACACTTACAATGTCATGCGACGACAATCGGAAAGTAATTTGAATTATGTTCCAGACCGGTTTTATTACGGACCGTACCGGATGTACGCGCTACTTATTCCTTCGATTTCCGGTAAGTGGCGTTATTAACGCGCACATTCTATGGAGTACCATCCGGGCATCCGATACGCTGCCCCCGCCAATGTCATATAATGGTAACCCGGGTGTAATCTGAATTCCTCCGCATTCTGGAAATGTATGTAACATGCCGGATCAACGCGCAGCTTTTATTATCCGTGCCCGGAGTATGGGACATTCGATTCGCGCAATCAGAATCATACTGATGCTGATTGCAGCATTTACGCTGATGGATTGTGGCCCACCCCATGGTGATTCGCATCAACTGGCGGAAGAGTTTGCGGATCAGAATGAGGATCTGTTGGCCGATCCGCTACCAATCGCAGAGCAAATTTATCCTGAGAAATTGGTTTTTGCCTATGAGCCGGCGGACAACCCGGCGGTTATGAACAGTCCATTCTGGGTGTGGTTTCCGGGAAATATGACGCGGCGGCGGTGGCCAATACGATTCTCGAGCGCATGATACAATCGGGAAGTGTTGAGCGAAGTTCGATAAAAGTCTTATATGAATCGCCTTCGTTTCCGGCTACCGCATACGGCACGGCTTATAATCTTAAGCCGGAGCTGGCAGGCGCAATAAGGTCCGCTTTTTTTTCGTTCGATTGGCAGGGCACTGCCTTGCAGGCGGAGTTCGCGAAAGAGAATCCGCCCCGTGTACAATTTGTGCCGCTAAATTATAGGACCGATTGGGATGTGGTCTTGAAAATTGATTCGGCTCTGGGCGTGCAGTATGCCATTTCCGCCGAACGGTGAGGCAATGCGATTTGTCCGGTGGATTTACCACCGGACGTTACGTAGATTTGCGAGAGAGGCCGAAGGATGCAGCGGCGGCGCTCTATAAAGCGTGACGTGCGGATCGATCAGTCATTCGATCCGGCGCGGCCGACAAAGTACAGTAGCGCTCCAACAACAATCAGGGCAATACGAATCACCCAGCCGACGGTGGGACCCCACATATCGATCCACTGTAAAATCTTCAGATTATAGTCGAAAAAAGACATTACTATAGAAGCGATGCCGGCAATCGCCATGAAACCGCCAATATTCATAAGTATTTTCATGTGAAGTTTCCTTGTAGTCTATTTCTGGAAAAGAGACGGCAGAATTAAGTGCCATGAAATAAGCGCAAGTCATTCCGTGCGGCGGTATTCTATTCTCATATCTCTCAGGCGGCTGTAATCGGCGTAGCATGTTCATTTTTTAAATAAATGTCCGATCGGAAGCAGCTCGGCTCAGTGGCGGCTTTTCCAGCGCAATATCCAGGATTGTATACGTAACCACAGGGGCGTCTTGCGCGGAATGTTGCCCATACGGTCGGGATTGCGCATGCTGTATACATTCTGGATCTGACCGCGATCATTCATTTCAAAACAGATAATGGTTTCGATCCGTGCCCCTCTGTACAGCACCATGGCCGGTTGGCCGTTGACGTGCAATATCCGGCCGACCGTATCCGGCGCCTTATTTTTCAATCCCAGTATCAAACGCGCGGCATTTTGATTGCCGATAATCGTATTGCGCGCGGCGACCGCTTTACCGCCGCTGTCGGTATAGACCCGCACATCATGGGCCAGAATCCGGATGAGTTGATCGAGCCGTTCTCCGCGTACGGCGGCCACGAATCCGTTCAGCAGATTTTCTTTCTGCTTGTGAGATACGTTATATTTACGATTCCCGCGCAGTGCCTGCCGCGCGCGTTGAATGATCTTCCGGCAACTTGCGGGATGGCGTTCAATGATCGTTCCGATTTCGGCGTATTCATAATCGAAAACATCGCGCAGAATAAAAACGGCCCGTTCCAGCGGACTCAATCGTTCCAGCATAAAAAGGAAAGCCATCTGTACGCTTTCCTGTTCTTCGTAGCGTAAAGCCGGGTCCAGGGTGGTATGCGTGTCGGTAAGTACCGGTTCGGGCAACCATGTACCTACATATTCTTCGCGCTGTCGACGCCGGGAACGTAATAGATCAATGCTGCGGCGCGTAACCATTGCGGCCAGATACGATTTGATATTATCAATCGTCCCTCCGACATCATTCTTTAAAAATTGAACGAACGATTCCTGCACAACTTCTTCCGCGTCCGCCACGCTGCCCAGCATACGGTAAGCGACGGCAAACATATAGCGCCGATATTCGTTGATTGCAGAATGCGCATGCCGCCCCGATCGATCCACTTGATCGATTGTACGATGGGCGGCACGTGAAGATTGCATATCGCTACCGCTCTGTGGGCCGATGTTGCGAGCATGATTCATGCGATTTTTACGGCGGATTCTCCGGGGCGCCCGGTCGTAC
>JAGRMX010000407.1 GCA_020441025.1 Leptospiraceae bacterium | reverse complement strand
GAACGCGGTCCCTCCGTGGACCGAGTCCACGGGGTTTACATCGTGTAAACTTACGCAAACTGTTCCCGCTGGAAATCCACAAAGCATATGCGCAAATAGGCTCGCTGTGAATGTGTGTGGTTGTATTGGAGACGGGTTTTTGGATATTGTTTTCTGTCACTGGTTAAGAATGCTTGATGAGCGAGGGTGTAAAAAATAAACTCGGATGATCGCACATCCAGAAGCCAGATTCAGGCTCGTATTGAGTCGAAAATTTGCTTCTAAGGCAATGGTTTTGAGAATTATCGAAACAACATCGATTTATTTCAATTTAATCCAAAAGTCGCGCGATCAATCATTGTTAAAGTAATCTTCGTCCAGGCGCGGGATTTTGATCGCTTTTTGAAATCCTACACCGACGCCGTGATCGATCATCAACGCCGCAAGTAGTTTACCATCAATCAAAACAATATTGCCCATCTGATCCGCGAATTCTATCGCTTCGCGAGTAAAAGAAGATGTGGTAAGCATTACGCCTTTCACCGTTTTGCGACCGGCCAGAGCTCCATAAAAGGCCTGCACATCAGGCCTGCCCACCGGTCCCTGCCAGCGCTTGGCCTGAATACAAACCTTGTCAAAACCGAGCTTATCCAGAGATATAATGCCGTCGATACCACCATCGCGCACTCCCCCGACATGCTCAATGTCATCGGGACCGGCACCGTATCCGAGTGATTGCATTAAATCGAGAACGAGCATTTCAAAAAACATTGGAGACGCTTGCAGAATTCGATTCAATAGCAGCTCTTGTAGATTCGATTTGATTTCATTTAGTGCGGATTCTATTTCCTCTTCAGGAGTCAGAATATTCAACTGCGTCGCACCCGGAGATTTCACGGGAGTTTCATTAGAAAAATCAGTTGCAGACTGTTTCTTGTGTGATCGAACAATACTATGTTCGAAACCTTCAGGATATCTTAACAATATCCCTTTCCCTTGCTCGGTGATCCTCCATCGTCCTCGCTCTGGATTCTCTACTAAACCAGCTTTCTTTAGCTCCGACAGGGCGAACCCGCTTCTATGCCTGTAACGGAGATGAGGGAGATTGCGCAAACGCTCTTGCTTTTGCTCGTCATTCAGCTTTAGTACATCGGGAACAGCATTAAGCACATCCTCGCGCATGGCGCCTTCAGGACAATTTGATAAATATTTAAGGACCGCATGGTAGAATGCAGCCTGAGGTGGTAATGCGGTTTTCAAGCCGGGCATACTAATTTCCTGACGGTTTATGTTAATTTTTATACAACGCCGTCAAGTTAATTAAGCGCTGGCCTCGAATGATGCGTGACCATGATCGGGGCAAATGCGTGCGGCGGCTCAAATTTTCTATATGCGCGTCGGATACAGGCATCTACTTTTCGATATAGTCACCGACAATATCAATATATTCCTGGGGAGCGCGACGGGGACGCGCTTTAGAAAGCTGCACTATTAACTGCTCTTCTCGCGAAGACATTACCAGTTCCAACTCGCCGCGCTCATTTTTAACATATGCGTCCTGACGCATATAGCCCCGGATTTTTTCGATGCGCTCCATCCAGGTAAAAACATACACGGACTGTCCGGCACGCAACGGTTGATGATAATGAAATACGGCGCCCATAAAAAAAGCGGTAGTGTCCAGGCGCACGAACGTATCCAGAGTGAGACCCAGCTTTTCCGAGAAAAACCAGCGGCCATCTTCGAAAAAGCGCCACAACGCTCCGTTGGAATATTCGCCAAAAATGTCGCGTTCACTATACAGGGCCGTCAATGTCGATTCCACCCGTCGACAGTCTCCCGAGAAGGGCGCGATGATCGGCAATAATTTTTCCAGCGCGGCATGTGCTTCTTGATCTTCCGGATCCGATTGCAGTATATCCAGCGAATTCCCATCCTCTTCAAAACGGGTGCGTACCAGTATTTCACACACCGGTTTGTCGTCCGCTGCGAATACCTGTTGTTGCCAGAGAATGACGCCCTCCCCCTCGGCATACGCTATGGTATCCACCCGCAGCTCCGCGCCCGGCATCTGCTGATTGATAAATTTTACATAACATGCCAGTGGCACCAACCGTTGATTTTTTTCCAGCATGGAATCAAAGCTATAACCCCGGGATTCCAGCAACGCATGGCGACCTTCATAGCACATAGCCTCATACGTGCGACTGGTCACATGTCTTTGCGTGTCCAGATCCGCGACCCGGGTTTTAGAATAAATCGAATGGGTGTACGCCATGATGTCCCTCAAGCAGCAATCGGAATTAAGAACTTATATTTTTTGAGCTAAGTTCTAAAAAAGATTTAGCTTTAATTCGTAATATGGGAAATGGAATCGTAAGGGTTATCAGACGTCCAGCGGATCATGCCAATTGATCGAAAAAGTGCGCACTCATGAACCGGACTATGAGATAGAGCGCGGTTCAGGTGGGCTTTTCAGGTATTAATCGAGTACGGGGAAAATATGCACGCTTTCCTGACGTCCCCGCACCCGGGCTCGCACCGGCTCGCCCAGATTATAATCCTGGCGCAGGCGCACCCGGGTATTTTCATCTATTAAAATATCGCTGTTCAGGCGCCTGGTAAGTTTTTCCAGGCGGGCCGCCAGATTGACCGCGTCGCCCAGCACCGTGTATTCCAATCGCTTCACCGAACCGACGTTGCCGGCAAAGACTACCCCGCTGGCTATGCCAATGCCCATGCGCACATCATCTTTTAAGAATTCCGGGCGATTGCTGTTATAATCATTGATGAACTGACGAATTTCCAGCGCGGAATTCACACAATGCATGGAATCGTTTTCGGTTGGAATGGGGCAACCATAAGTCGCCAGGATGCCGTCACCCAGAATCTTGTTCACCGAACCCGAATTCTTAAATATAATTTCCATGATGCCGCCCAGCACATCGCTGAGCAAGCGGGCAAATTCACCGGGACGCAACATTTCGGCGATGGTGGTAGATTGACGCATATCCACGAACATGATGGTGGCATCGAGTGAATCACCACCCAGGTCCGTACCAATTTCACCATCAATGATACGCCGGGCAATGTCATCCGAGAAGAATCGGCTGAGACCCTGCTTCTCACGCTCGAGTCTCTGATTTACCAATCGCAATTCCTGCCGGTAACGTTTGATTTCGAGAGCGTGCTGCAACTTGGGCGTCAGCTCGGACATTTTTATGGGAATCGACAGAAAGTCGGCCGCTCCGGTTGAAAGCGCCAGAATCACAACTTCCTCACTGGCCTGATCCGACATGACCACCACCGGGATTTCACGGGTACCGGAATCGGCTTTTAGTTCTTTCAGCAGATTCATGCCGGTGATTTCCGGCAAATCGAGATTGGTAAGCACCAGGTCGGGTTCCCAATCGGTTATGAGCCTGCGACCACTGCCGCCGTCGCCGGCACTGCGGGCTTCATAGCCCATCATGGCCACATACTGTTCCAACAACTCCGCGTTCTTGCTATCGGCATCCAGAATCAGAATGCGATTTTGATTGTTCAGCACAGATTCGATCCG
>JAGRMX010000406.1 GCA_020441025.1 Leptospiraceae bacterium | reverse complement strand
TCACAATCGGAAAAGGCTTGCCGGCACGCTCATCAGGTCACGTTATCCGGTCCTGGCCTTAAACAATACGATCATTACCAGACTCCATAAAAAGAGGAGCAAAAAGAGCGGTAAGAATAAAAGCAGAATAATCGATTCTCCGAACAGAACAATGGCAAGAAAACCGGCCACCGAGAACAACATCAGGAACCCCCAGCCGACCATCTGCATGGTGCCCACCGGTCGTTGTGGTCGACCACGATTGAACAGACCGCGCTTGCCCTCCCGTTTACCGCCCCGCCGATCTTCACCGGTATAATCTTCCGGAACGGCGCGTTCATCGGCCGGCAATAAAAAATCGAAATTGATGTTACCCCGCCGGAAATCACGACGGATGGCCGCTTTCTCACGTTCATCATCGGGAGGATGCACAGTCATGGTCTTTGTGTAGTATGGCGACCGGACAGGGCAAGTCGCTTTTATCTTCTTTACAATACCGTGAATGACGGCGGAAATAGCCCGGTATGGATTTTCAAATACCGGATGACGTGCGCGCAGTGCAGGAACGCGCACGCGATTTTGTCAACACGCATTGCATTCCTGCCGAAAAACGGTACGATTTCAGCACCGGACGTATGCCGGAAGACGTGTGCCGGCAATTACGCGCGAAAGCAAAAGAGCTGGGGCTCTGGACGCCGCACTTACCCACTGAACTGGGCGGTCTGGGACTCGATTTAATCGGCACGGGATTGGTTTTTTCCGAACTGGGTCGCTCACCGATTGCGCCCTATATGTGCAACTGCGATGCGCCGGACGAAGGCAACATGCATTTGCTGCATATGGCGGCTAATGCTGCCCAGGCCGAACGCTTTTTGAAGCCGCTGGTAGCCGGTGAAATCCGTTCCGGATTCGCCATGACCGAGCCACCGCCCGGTACCGGTGCCGATCCTTCGTTGCTGCGCACCAACGCGGTCCGGGATGGGGATGATTTTATATTAAACGGACACAAATGGTTCTGCACCGGCGCGAACGGCGCCGACTTCGTGATTGTAATGGCGCGGGTGAACGACAGTTTTCGCCGCACCACCATGTTTCTTGTTCCGACCGATTCCCCCGGCTACCAGATGGTACGTGAAGTGGATGTAATGGGGTCGCATGGTCCGGGTGGACACTGCGAACTCTTATTCAAAGACGTGCGCGTTCCGGCGGATATGGTACTGGGCAAAGTGGGCGAAGGATTTCGATTGAGCCAGGTGCGTCTGGGTCCGGCGCGCCTGACCCATTGCATGCGCTGGGTCGGACTGGCCCGACGTTCCATGGAAATTGCCCGGGAGTACGCCCGCGATCGCGATGCCTTCGGACAGAAGCTGTCCGAACATGAAGGTATTCAATGGATGTTCGCCGAATGCGCTACCGACATAGAAATGGGATTGCTCTTAACATTAAAAGCGGGTTGGATCATCGATCAGGGCCTGGACTCGCGCCACGCCATCTCCATGGCTAAACTACATGTCAGCGAAACTCTGTGTCGCGCCATCGACACGGCCATACAGATCTGCGGCGCCACCGGTTACAGTCGCGATTTACCGCTGGAACTTTTTTACCGGGACGCCCGGGCCGCGCGTCTGGCGGATGGTCCTTCGGAAGTACATAAAATGGTCATCGGCCGCGGATTGATGAGCGGCAAACAGGAGTTTTGATCGTACTAACAACTTCTGAATGCAACTTTGTTCGCAGCCATGCCGGCTAAAGCCAATCGCCATTGTTTTTAACCGGCCTCAAAACCGTTATGCATATGGATACCGAAACACTGAAATTAAAATCGCAACTGGAAGATTATCTGAGCCGCCGCCTGGAAACCGGCGTGCATATCGACCATATGAAATCGCTGACCGGCGGCGCCTGTCAGGATAACTATCTCGTGGATCTGCGGGTGGATGCGGGCGATATGGCCGGTGCGCATAAGCTGGTGATGCGTTCCGATAAGGGCGGATCGCTATTAAAGAGTCTTACGCGCCCCGAAGAATACCGCGTGGCCGAAGCGGCCGCCGGCAACGGAGTGGAAACGCCCAGACCCTACTGGCTGGAAACCGATCGCAATGTTATCGGGCGACCGTTTTATTTCATGCAATGTATTCCCGGCAATGCCAACGCGCGTTATGTTCTGCGCGATAAAAGTCTGAACGCGTATCGCAAACAATTGCCCGACGACCTGGCCCGCAACCTGGCGGCCATACATGGCGTAACCCCCGCCACTCATCCGGAGTTAAACGCGGTGTTCGGCGAACCACCGGCCGCCGGCAGCGCCCAACTGGCGCACAGCTCTATTGAAGATATACGGGCATACGTAGTTCAACTGGATGAAGCTCATCCGGCCATGGAACTGGCCCTGCACTGGTTAAAACAGAACGCACCGGTAAACGATACGCCCGTATTGGTGCATGGCGATTTTCGCACCGGTAACTTTATGGTTTCTCCGGACGGTTTGCACGGCATCGTGGATTGGGAGTTCGCTCACTGGGGCGATCGTCATGAGGACGTGGCCTGGCTATGCATGCGCGATTGGCGCTTCGGCAAAAATAAGGACGTGGGCGGTTTTACCGATCGTGAAACTTTTTATAACGCTTATCAAAAACACTCGGGCGTAACTCTGCAATCGGAACGCGTGCGTTACTGGGAGATCATGGGCAATCTGCGCTGGGCGGTGGGATCGGCCCAACAGGCGCGTCGACATTTGAGCGGCGCCGATAAAGGCATCGAACTGGCGGCCATCGGACGACGCACCTGTGAAATGGAATACGAAATGTTGAGGTTGATGGAAAATGCAGGATAAACCGGAAGCGGCCGATTTGATGGATGCCATTCAGGAATTTCTGATGAAAGAAATTTTGCCGTTTGTAAAAGAGCGCGATGATCTTTCATTCAAAACGTTGGTAAGCTGGAACATGCTGGGAGTGATGGCGCGCGAATTTCGAACCGGCGAACATTGCATCAACGCCGAACTCGAACGGCTGCACGCGTTGTTAAATCTTAATCCGGATGATCCGCAGCTCGCCAAACCGGAAACATATACCGAAAAAATGGAACTCTGTCGGCAGTTGAATCATAAACTGGCCGAACAAATCCGCAACGGCCACTTCGAAGGCGATTTAACCCCCGATCATCCCATCTGGCAACATGTGCGTGAGACACTGCGCGAGACCCTGAGCGTATCCAACCCGCGCTTCTCGGTGTAATTCGGCATGGCGACCATCTATCTCGTACGGCACGGCCAGGCCGGAGGCCAGGATTATAATAAACTGACCGCCGCCGGTGAAGAACAGGCACGTTTACTGGGGCGCTATCTCAAACGGGCCGGGATACATTTCGATTCTACCGCTACCGGCAGCCTGGGCCGCCAACAGGAAACCCTGCAACTCATTCGCTCTGAGATGTCGGCGGAAGCTTGCCCCGAACCGGATACCCACAACGAATTGAATGAAATCGAACCGCGAGTATTCGCGGCTCTGGCGGCGGATCTGCGCGGGCAGGACGATCACTTCCGCCGGGAATTCGAACGCTGGACCGA
>JAGRMX010000405.1 GCA_020441025.1 Leptospiraceae bacterium | reverse complement strand
CGCCATTCCGCTGGGCATGTTGATCATCTTGATTTCAACGCAGATTATTCTGTACGGATTGGAAGTGGCCTTCGTTCTTCAGCATCCATATCTGTATCGCGCCCGGGCCGACATGGATACGGCGGACCAACAGGATAAATCATTGCTGTGGAATTCCATTCTTTTGCTCACCCTGGCCTATCACTCCATCTACGATGATAAGAAACCGTTGAATGATGAGCGTGCGCTCAAACACTTCGACCATCAGGCCTACCGCCTGGATTATATTCGCAATCGATTGATTGCGGCCGAATTGCTATCGTACGATTCGTCCGAGGGCGAATACTTCCCCACCCGGCCCGCGTCGGAGATAAAACTCTCGGACTTACAACAACTTTTGTTAAACAGTACGCTGGAAATTCCGGATTACATCCAGACTACCCGCAGTGAATTTTATCTACGTATCAAAACCATGCTGGATCAACTGCGCGAGCACCTGAATCAGCAGTCGCAGGATACGACCATCGCCGATTTGCTGCCCATGGCCAGGGATTCCAACGAACGAAATGGCGTATGAAATGCACCGGGTCCGCGCTAACGTACGGCATCAAATCAATTGACTCAGAGATGGGGCTCACAAATCCTCTTCCGCATGAGCACATACAATGTTGATCCCATTCAGGAAATCGCCCCCACGCTTCAATATACATCCGAGAATGTTCAGTATCCCGAGTATGGCCGCCTGCTGGAAGATTTCAGCGAAGGTGAAGTCTTCATTCATCCCCGGGCTTTCACCATCGACCGCAGCTTCGCGCAGGAGTTCGCCACTGTTTTTCATGATGCCTGTCCGCTGTTTTTAAGCGCGCCGTACGCCCAGGCTAACGGCTTCCGCGATCTGGCGGTGCCGCCGCTGATGGTATTCAACATTGCGCTATGCCTGGGAGTGCAAAACAACTCGGAAAAGGCCGTCGCAAACCTGGGCTATTATAACGTGCTTTTTACGCAGCCGGTTTATCCCGGCGATACGTTGACCGCGCGTTCTAAAGTAATTTCCCGACGCGAACGCGGCGAAGGCAAACCCGGTATAGTACATGTCAAAACCCTGTGTATGAATCAGAGTTCGCGCGTTGTGTTACAATATGAACGTAAGATTATGATCGCACCCCGCGGTTCCACGGCAGCCGGCGGAGCGCGAGCTTCACATGATTTTCCCGAACTTACGGACAATTCGATTGAATTGCCCGATTATTCCGGACTGGACGCCGCGTTCATTCATCAAACCGGCTCCGGTACCTACTTCGAAGACTTTCAACCCGGTCAGGTGATCGTGCATAAAAATATGCGCACAATTACCGACGAACATTACCAGTGGGCCTATCGTCTGGGGAATACGCATCCGTTACATTATGATCGGCTGTACTCCGCCGGATTGAGCGGCAAGATGTCGGGCGAGCCGATCGTTTACGGCGGCCTGGTCTTCGGTTGGCTGGCCGGACTGGCCAGTCGGGACACCACCGAAAACATGCTCTGGGATCTGGGCTACCATGAAGGCTATCATACCCAACCGGCCGTTACCGGCGATACGGTGGGCGCAATCACACGCATTCTGAAAACGGAGCCGGGACCGCTGCCGGGCACGGGTATTGTACAGAGCCAACTGATCGGAGTGAAAAATATCACCACCCGGGAAGCGATGGAAAAACACGGCGCCGATCTGTTTATTAAAGAGAATGATAAAAAAAGTCTGGGCAAGGATAAGATCGCCGATAAGATTTTTGAAATTGAACGCCGGTTGATTATCAAAAAGCGACCTGCTTGATGTCGGCTGACATTGCTCGTATAAAATGACGCGTTAATGCGTTCCGGCGCTATTTCATTCCGACGCTACGCGATTCCGTCGGTGTGCTCGCAGGGTCGCGCATATTATCGGCGCGTAGCCGCGCTCCGAAACGAAAGTTACTCACGCAGGAACCGAATCGTCGGTTGTACCGCGACCTGAATGAATCAATGAGCATTAACCGCAACATAGCCGCGCTCCAGTCGGAGTTTGACCTGTTGATTATCGGCGGTGGAGTCACCGGAGTGGCTCTGGCCCGGGAAGCCGCCCGCCGCAACCTATCCTGCTGTCTGGTAGAGAAAAACGATTTTGGTTGGGCCACCAGTGCGGCCACATCCAAATTACTGCACGGAGGCGTGCGTTATCTGGAGAACTATGAGTTCGGTCTGGTGCGCCAGTCCATCCGGGAACGTCGGAATATCGGCAATGCCGCCACCCATATGGTACACACCATTCCCTTTGTCTTCCCGCTTTATAACAATCGATCTCGCTGGCAACACTGGCGTTCTCGCCTGGGTTTGTTTCTATACGATATGCTGGCCTATGATCGCAATCGCCGGGTGCCGGCCGACCTGCGCATTCCGGGACATCATTTTAAGACACGCGAAGCAATTCAGAAAGAAGCGCCGGCCATTCATGCAAACGGTCTACGCGGCGGTTACGTTTATTACGAATTACAGAGCCATTTCCCGGAACGACTGCTACTCGAGTGGGCGCTGACCGCCGAGCAGGCCGGGGCGCGCCTGTTCAATCACATGCGCTGTGACGAGTTCTTACTGGAAGGTTCGGACCGAACTTCGTCATCCGCGGGTGATCACACGGGTCATTCGGCATCCGCGAAAACAGGGCGTAGTGCGCGAATCCGCGGCGTACGCGTTACGGATGTGCTCACAAATAATACTCATACAATTCATGCTCGCATTATCATAAACGCTACCGGTCCCTGGCTGGAAGAAATCTTAACCGAATCCAACTTTCCGGTTCCGTCACCGGTTACTCTGAGCAAGTCTACGGGCATTCATTTTGTAACCGAACCATTGCTCGGTCCGGACAGCGCGTATGTTTTCGCTCTGGAACGCGGAACGCATATCTTTATCATTCCCTGGCGGGGATATTCGTTGATCGGCCTTACCGATGAACCTTACAACGCATCGGCCGACGAACTGTATCCCCGGGAAACCGAAGTTCGTCAGCTATTCGAGGATGTGAATACGGTGCTGGCCGATCGTCCTTTAAAAAAAGAAATGATCCGCTATATATTTACCGGTATTCGTCCTTTGATTTTTTCGCAAAAGAGTACATACAACGCCTCCCGTAAATCAGAGCTATTTGATTTTCGCAAACAGGGCATTGAAAATCTGTATTCGGTCGCCGGTGGGAAATGGACAACCTCGCGCGACCTGGCCGAATATGCCATTCACGTCATTCAGAAACAGCAGAGCCATTTTCACCCCGTTCAAAATATCGATACGGCCCGGGAGGCCTTTGTGTCTTCCTGCGGTTACGGAGAATCTGTTCGAGACTACCGCCGGTTTGTCGCTCAGCAGAACGCCTGGCCCGCCGTAAACGCGGATATAATCGATCACCTGATCGGGCTGTATGGCAGGCGCTTTCAGGAAGTTCTGCGAATTGCCGCGCAGCAGCCCGACCAAAAACTCAAGCGTATTCAGTCCGAAAGCCCCGATGTATACGCTCAAATTGATATGGCCGTTCTATATGAATCCGCGCGCACTCTG
>JAGRMX010000404.1 GCA_020441025.1 Leptospiraceae bacterium | reverse complement strand
GCTCATGAAACCCACCCAGCCGAGGGCGCCACCATGCACGTGACCGATTGTCCAGTCATCAAAGTGCGATAGTGAGTTGATCGACTTGATGGACATCATGGGGCCTTCGAACGTCGACATACCGTAGAAGGTGATGGCCACCAGGAAAAATTTCACCAGTGCGTCGGTTTGAACGCGCTCTTTGGCCTGCGTCAGTGTCAGAAATCCGTTGAGCATACCCCCCCAGGAAGGCAGAATCAACATGATACTGAAGACGGTGCCCAACGACTGCGCCCAGTCCGGCAGCGGTGAGTACAGTAAGTGGTGCGGTCCGGCCCAGATGTAAATGAAGATCAATGACCAGAAGTGCACAATCGACAGACGGTGGGAATATACCGGCTGATTGATATGTTTGGGAAAATAGTAATACATAATTCCCAGGAACGGAGTGGTTAAAACGAATGCCACCGCATTGTGTCCGTACCACCATTGAATGTTGGCATCGTGAACGCCGGCAAAAAGTGAGTAGGATTTCGTCAGATCCACCGGAATTGCCAGGTTGTTCACAATATAAAGAATTGGAACCGTAATTACGGTAGCCATGTAAAACCAGATCGCCACATACATTTGTTTTTCGCGGCGTTTGGCAATGGTACCGAAAAAGTTGATGGTGAAAATCACCCACATTACCGCCACCAGAATGTCAATGGGCCATTCCAATTCGGCGTATTCTTTCGCCTGATTGAAACCCATTACCAGTGACAGGGCGGCCAGAACAATAATCAGGTTGTATAGAACCAGATGAATTGTGGCCAGTGAATCCGAAAACAAGCGTGTTCGAAGAACACGTTGCATCGAATGATAAACCGACGCAAAGACAATGGACAGTGCAAATCCAAAAATCGCCGCGTTGGTATGCAACGGACGCAATCGTCCAAAAGAAGTCCAGGGAAGTTCCAGGTTCAATGCCGGGAATACAAGCTGGAACGCAATTAAAACACCGACGGTCATTGCCGCCGCGCCCCAGACCATAGCCGAAATTGCAAAACCCTTGACGACCCTGTCGTTATATTCAGGTGTATGCTCGCTCATGGTCGGCTACAGTACTTAATTATAGACGAAATCACATGAGCAATGTCACCGGGCGTGTATGATTATTATCATATATAATGCGTTTCTCTGTGTGACAATGCTCGCATGCAGGAATTACTGGAGCAAGTTGTGCTCTGCTATCATTGTGGAGAGGAATGCGGGACCGGGCCGACCGGAATTCTTCGCGCGGATGTAGGCGGTGAAGAGCATACCTTTTGCTGTCATGGCTGCATGACCGCCTGTCGAATTATTATCGATTCCGGTGAGGGTCTGTATTATCGCAATCGAACGGATCTTCCGTCCAATGTTTTGCTGACCGGTCAGGAAGATCCCGATGAATCTCAGCGCGCGCAAAAAAAAGCGGCCGCCTTTGATCTGGCTTCCGTCGTGGATCAATATACCGAACCGGTGAGTCGCAATCTACGACGACTGACCTTGATGATCAAAGGTATTCATTGCCAGTCCTGCGTTTTCTTAAATGAACGCATGCTATCGCGTTTGAGCGGCGTACAGGATGTTTCCGTCGATTACGACAGTGGTCGGGCGACGTTAATTTTCGATCCGGGCCGCGTACGGATTTCCAGTATTTTAAATTTATTGCGTTCCATCGGCTATGAAGGTGTTCCATTGCGTCCGGGGCAGAAGTCCAATCAACTGCGCACGGAAGGCCGCAGCTTGTTGTGGAAGATCGCCATTGCGGCTTTTGCAGCCGGCAATGTCATGCTGGTCAGCGCCGCGCTCTGGGCCGGATACTTCGACGGGTCCATGAGCGGCGAACTCAAGCATTTGCTGCACTGGTTTGAGTTCTTACTGACCACTCCGGTTTTCCTGTACGCCGCCCGGGTATTTCATCGCGGATGGCGCGGTTTTTTGCTGGGCGGACTGCCGAATATGGATGTGTTGATCAGTACGGGGATTTCCGCCGCGTACTTTTATTCCGTGTATGTGTTTTTTTCCGGCGAGGGCGAAGTATATTTCGACAGTGTGAACACCATCGTCTTTTTGCTGCTGGTTGGTCGCTATATCGAATGGCGCGCGCGATTACGACAACGCGAACGCATGGAAGCGCTGGTGCGGCCGCTGCCGGCGCATTGTGAGCGTGTGACCGGCGACATCAACAATCCCCGTCCGGAAACGATCACGGTGGCGGTGCGCGATGTGGTGCCCGGCGACGTGTTGCTTTTACAGAGCGGAGAAACCATCCCGGCGGATGGATTGCTGATTGCCGCACCCCTCTTGACGCATCCTGAAACTGAGGGCGATTCCGGGCGGAACGATCCCGATGGGCAGGGACCCCTTTCGGAAACTTGCGAAGTGGATGAATCGGTTCTTACCGGCGAGTCCAGGGCGGTGGAACGCAAAGCTGGCGATCGATTGCTGGCGGGTTCGATTGTGGTGCGCGGTGCCGTAATGTTGCGGGTAACCAGCGCGCCGGCCGAAAGCTCTCTGGCGGCGCTCTCGCGATTGGCGGAAGGTGCCGGTCACGGTGGTTCCGATTATGAGCGCCTGACCCGCCGGATCATTCCCACTTTCAGCATGATCGTACTGCTGGCGGCGGCACTCGCGTTCGGATTTCATTATTATATCGGGGCGGCCGGGTTGGATCGTTCTTTGATCATTGCCATTTCGGTTTTGATTATCAGCTGTCCCTGCGCCCTGGCGCTGGCCGTACCTACGGCCACCGGCGCGGCCATATACCTCGGATTGCGTCGCGGAGTTTTGATACGCGATGGCAATGTGCTGCAACGCATGACCAACGTACACCGATTCTTTTTTGATAAGACCGGTACGCTCACCGAAGGTCGCCCCAGGGTGACTGCGGTCCGCTTTTTTTACGATCAGTTGGAAGTTTTGCGCCACGTAGCTCGGATCGAAAAAGGCAGCGTGCATCCCCTGGGCCAGGCGTTGCTGGAATATGCCCGCACCGAGTGGCAGCGCTCCGGCCAGACCGAATCCTTATTTGCGCATGTGGACCCGCATCACGATGTGCGCATCATCGCCGGTAAGGGCGTGCAGATGGAAATACAGTGGAAGGACGCGACCGGACCGGTGGCCCTTCGATTGGGTTCGGTGCGTTTCATTCAGGAGCATGTAACCGATGTAGAAGCACTGGATGCCGTCGCCCAATTTCGGGCGGCCAGTCCTACCAGTACCGTGCTGGGCCTCAGCATTCAGAATCGACTGCTGGCTTTATTTGCTCTGAGTGACGTGCCCCGTCCTGACGCACGACTGGCCGTGTCGACTCTGACCACAGAATTCAGCGATCAGTCGCCTATTATGCTGACCGGCGATGATCACGAAGTTGCCCGGCACATCGGACTGGATCTGGGATTTGCGGATGCCAACATCGAATCCGGATTGTTGCCCAATGAAAAAATTGCGCGCATTGCCGCGGAACGCGAGGCGCATCCGGAACGGACTATTGCCATGGTGGGAGACGGTTACAACGACGCCCCGGCTCTGGCGGCCGCCTCACTCGCGCTGG
>JAGRMX010000403.1 GCA_020441025.1 Leptospiraceae bacterium | reverse complement strand
TGGCCAACGAGCTGCAAATTCCCAACGCGTTGCTATGGGTTAAGGTCGGTCCGTTCCTTCGAGAATTGAAGGCTAATCGACGGATCAATGATCCGGACGCCGTCGAAGCCGTCACAATCCGGGACGTTTTCGTTCCCATTATGAAAGACATTGAATCGAGGCACGACACACGCTTCGTGGATATGAATTACACCGACGGCATTCAGTGCGATCGGTTTTACGATTCCAGCCACATGGCCGCCTATTGTTTTCCCGAGTTTACCGACTTCCTGTTTGCGCACATTCGTTCTCGAGCCGATGATCTCTAATTTTTTTCGAAGCATTACTCTGCGACATGTTATCGTGGCCACGGTGATCATTCCTGTGGTCTTGCTGTTCACGCTGTGGATTCTGTATCGGTTTTATACGCCCGAGTCGTTTACGGACGCGCCTTATACGTTCGAAGAACGCGATTTTGCGATTACAGGTGTCGATGCCGCCAGGCTGCCGGGAACAATTGTAGAAGCACGGACTGTTGTAGGTTCGCAGACTGTTGTAGATTCGCAGTCGAATGACATGCGACCGGTGGCGATTCTGGTGGCCGACCTGCAACTGGATCGTAACTGGAATTCAAAATCATTGTCTTTTCGAAGCGGCGCCCGCCTGGCGCGAATACTGGCGGCGTACGGAGGCGTGACATCCTATCGCTTTGATAATCGGGGCACGGGCGACCATGGCGGCTCCGTGTTAACTTATAATGATATTAACTTAAAAATGGCCGACTTCGTTTCGGTATTACGTGCGGCCCGGGAAACGTATCCGCAACGCCCGGTCCTGATATTGGCGCATGGTACGGCCTGTGCCCCCGTATTAAAGGCCCTGCAGGCTGATCGTACGGAATCGATTTCCATTCGGGCAATCTATTTATTGGCCTGCGGCAGCGTCGGCAATGAGCTGGAAAATCGCGGTGAACAGATATTTCATAATATGGAACTGCGGGGCGTATCGAGAGAAAATATACGACAGGCCCGGCAGGAATGGAAGCACTGGCAGGCGGCGGGCGCCGTTGCGGATGCCGTTCCGGAAGATGCGCCCGAAACCCATCCGGATATAATCGCTTTTCGCAACGGTATGCGTTATTATTCCGCGCCGGAACAATCGGATTACATTCAGACTATGCGTAATTTGAATCTAACTGATTTACTGCGTTCCCATTTGCGTCAGGGAATTCCGATTACACACTTTCTGGGCGGCAAGGATATGGATTTACCCACCGAGGTGTTTCATCAAACCGTCGCGAGCGGTACGGAGCTGACTGCCGCGTATCCCGGCTACAAACTGCACGTTATTGAAAACATGAATCATTTTTTAAAAGAGCAGCACGGTGTTCGGGAAGGATTGCCGGATCTCATAATGGAACGCATGAATCCGTTTCGGGTCATCGCTCCGGAATTTTTGCGTCTGTTGCTCGAATCCGTCGGGTCCGATTAGCGCGCGAACTCAGTTTGAATAAAGGCCAGTACGTCACTTTCGATCTGTCGGGCCCAGGGTTTACGTGACGCACAGAAGTTATGTTCCGCATCCGCAATGACGCGCAGTTCCGCCATGTCCGGTCGGATGACCCGCGCTTTTTCCGCCAGCACTTCGCTCTGTTTGGGCGGTATCAATTCATCTTTCGCGCCATGCAACAGCAACATGCGCGGCGCGCGATAATGCAATCTGTAGATGGGCGAAATATCCTTCAGACTTTGAGTAAGAAAGCTGCGTTGTTGTGCGCCCCCATCGCTCTGGTTTGCGGAGTAATCTCGAAATTCAGGCAAATAATTGAGCAGCAAGTTACGCGCGGCCGGATTGCCGTATTCCAGCAATCCTTCCGGATCGAGAGGTCCATAAAACGAAATCGCCGCCCGAATTCCACCGGGATGGCGTTCATAGCGGCCGGGGCGGGGTGTGGACGCGGCCAGTGCGGTGAGTACCGCCAGGTGTCCGCCGGAAGAGAAACCCACCAGCGCAATCTTATCCGGTGGAATTCGAAAGCGATTCGCATGCTGGCGTATATAGGCCACGGCGTCGAGCGTATCTTCCAGTAAATCGTGTCCGCGATAGGTGGGAGCCGCCCGATGCTCCAGGGAAAAAGCGCGCAGGTGTGCGTTCTGAACGCGGGCATGCCAGTCCCAGTACAACGGGAGATCGGATCCCTTTGCCTGCCAGCCGCCGCCATGAATAAACACCACGGCTCCCGTATGGATGCCGGGTGTGCTTTCCGGATACACGGTCAGTTGCAATGCTTCCGGATGAGTTTTATAAACTTCGGTGGTGGTTCCCGGCGGTCGATAGAATAGCACGCCGGAATGTGAACTGCATCCCGGAAACATCAGAATGCTCATGTACACAAGCGCGGCGCTCAACCGGAGGCCGATTGTACGCCGGCGTTTATTCATAGATGCCCAGAAAGGCTCTGGCGTCTTCGGATGCCATACTGCGGGGATCCCAGGGTGGATTGAAGACCACTTCCACCCGCGCTTCGCGTACATTTTCAATCTTACTCAGGCGTAATTGCGATTCGGCCTGCAACTGGGGTCCATATGGACAGGCCATGGATGTGAAAGTCATGGTCACATCCAGGTTATTCTCCGGGTCGGCTTTAATATCATATATCAAACCCAGTTCGGTGATGCTGAGTCCCAGTTCCGGGTCTTCAATGCCGCCGAGGGCGTCCCAGGCCTGGCGCACCAGTGTATTGCCGTTTGAATCTTCCGTACTCATGCTGTAATGTAACCAATGAAGCAGGTTGCTGAAAAGTCTTTCCCCGCCTGTTTAACAGCCTGCCGGTATGTATTTGCCATCTGGAATTCCATTCTGAAGGGCGATTCCAGGGGCCGATCGATCATCCGCGGCCCGTATCTTACACGAGGATACGCTCAAAGAAAAAACCGGAGTTCCTGTACGTCAACCGCCTCTATGCCCGGGGGTTCTTGCAGGATATGATTGTTTCCGCGATCGAGCCCCTGACTCTGCGGGATATTCGACCTTTCATCGGAAGGTCGCGAGCGGGCAAAACCTTTTACGAAGAACGAACGTTTTGTCTTGCAGCGCAAGAACCCATAGTTTTGAGATGAGTTCTAAATTTAAGTTGACTCTAATGATTTTTGGAATTTACTTTAAATAACACACACTGGAGGACTTTTCATGGCAATTACTTTACCTGATTTACCGTACGCGAAAGACGCATTAGCGCCGCACATTTCAGCCAACACGCTTGATTTTCATTATGGCAAACATCATAACGCTTACGTTACCAAACTTAACGATGCCATTAATGGAACCGATCTGGCTAGCGCCAGCCTGGAAGACATTATCAAGAAAACCGCGGGAGATTCGGCCCGTTCCGGAATTTTTAACAACGCCGCCCAGGTATGGAATCATACTTTTTACTGGAACAGCATGAAACCGGGCGGTGGCGGAGCTCCTTCCGGCGCAATCGGTGAAAAGATCAACGCGGCTTTCGGCGGTTTTGATAAGTTCAAAGAAGAATTCAAAAACGCGGCAGCCACTCAATTCGGCAGCGGTTGGGCCT
>JAGRMX010000402.1 GCA_020441025.1 Leptospiraceae bacterium | reverse complement strand
ATCCAATAAAGGTATCAAAGAGCTCGACCCTTCCCGGGTAGCCCGGCTGACCGATTCACAGTAACCACACGCAGGTCTGACACAGGTCGCGCCCCGGCTGCGGGGTGGACCACGATTCGAACGTGCAATCCATCGATTATGCCACACGTCTTCAGAACCTGCGCGATCAATTAGCCACGCTCGGTCGTCCGGATGTGCGTATCATCGCGGTCAGCAAAACCCACGGACCGGAAGCGATTCGCAGTCTGCTGGAACTGGGCCAACGCGATTTCGGTGAGAATCGCCAGAATGAGGCCCGGGACAAATTCCCACTCGTAGCGCTGCGAGATCTGATTCCGGAACAACAGCCTATCTATCATCACATCGGTCCCCTGCAATCCGGAAACGCCCGTCAAATTCCAGGATTGTTCCAGTATGTGCACGGAGTATCCGACTGGAAAGCGCTGGATGTATTATTAAAGAGCGCCCAAAAACGAATACCCCGTGATTATTCATCGGAGCTTCCGTTTCTGAGTTACCTGATTCAGGTGCGTTTGACCGACGAAGCCGGCAAGGCAGGCGGCATGCTCCCCGCCGAAATACTGAACCGAAATCGCTTTCCGGAAAACGAAGCGGTATCATTTCGCGGTTTCATGTGCATGGGACCGGAAAACCAGGATCCGATCGAAACCCGGGCAGTTTTTCAGCGGCTGCGCGCAATACGAGATGGTATTGATCCCACTCTGGAACTGAGCATGGGCATGTCGGGTGACTGGGAAATCGCCGTGGCGGAAGGCGCTACTATGATTCGCGTGGGCACCCTGTTATTCGGCCCGCGTGCGGGCGCACCCTGGCATCCGCAATCCGAAGCCTGAAGACGGCGGAGCTCAGTAAAATCCGAACATCGCAGGGATTAGAAATCGATCTGAGTGATGGAAATTAAAAAAAAAGAATGGATGGAAACGGACGCCGCAGTTGCACTCCTCTGAAACGGAAATAGACAGATACACGTTGCCCATGACACTGAACCCAGCAAAACCCCTTCAGCAGACAAAAGTTCCGGCCGGAACCGTATTATTTGAAGCCGGTCAGGAAGCCCAAATGCTCTGTCTGTTACAACAGGGTGAAGTCGGCGTATTCAGCCGACACAATGAAGGCAAACGCATGCAGTATGCCATGGGTGGGAACAGTACACCCGGTTTCACTTCGCTGCTGACCCGACGGACTTACATGGGCCGCTTCATCACCACCAAAGACTCGGTGATCAGCGCTTTCCCGGCACAGGGACCATTTCCCAAACTGATTCTGGGCAAGCTAAACGTGGGTGTCATGGCCATGCGTTCTCTGGCGCAGGAGATTGTGCTTACCCAGCAGCTAATCAATCGCTATGTTTCGTATCTCACGGGCATTCTGATTGCCAATGACAATCTATCCGTCGCTTACTACCGCTGCAATCCGCAGGTTTTTGAAAACCAGCAGGCCAGCGCCGGCGATGTAATCGATCCGGTTTTGACCGCCGCCAAAGTGGTGGTCAGCGAATTCAAACAGAATGGCGGCCAGATTCCGGAACCCATCTCGGCGGCCTGGTTACAGAGCGATCAGAGTAATATAATAAAGAAAAATTATGAATTTGAATCCCAGTTCGATGTAGGCGAGTTCAATTTTTTACGGCGCATACTGGCACTGCCCACCCAGATTCAGGGCGCCATGTTCAAGGCCGACATCCAGATTCTCGAGGGCCTGTGCCGCCGTTTCGCGCGGATCCTCGATCAGAATGTAAATGAGTTGTACCAATTACAGGAAAGCGTGGATGTGGGCCTCGAATCGCTCTTTCAAGGCGACTACTGCTTTGCGGAAAAGTTTCACCTCCTGTCCGATTTGCTGGATTCCGGATTCACTCAGGTGCCCATCCATGAATTCGCCGAAATTTTAAAGTTCATTATCAGCTCGGCCGAAACATTTCTGAAAAATTATCAAATGCTGCAGGGTATCCCGTACAAAGGCGTCACTCCCTCGCTTCAAAAACTGCAGACTTTCTTAAAATCGAATCAGACCGTCAAGGAAGCCGAAGAAAAAAAAGCCAAAGTAGAAAGCGTCGGCGCGGATATGGAAGCTATTCGCAAGGATCTGAACGGTTCCGCCGGTAAGATTATGAGCTTCCTCAAGCTCGCGCCCGAAGACGCCAAAGCCATGGCATCCCATCTCAAGAAATTTAAAGAGATGAAAACACCCATGGATTCCGGCGGTGATCCGCGTAAAGTGCGTCGGGCCATTTCGACAATATACTGGAAAGCATACGAAAAAGCCTACTATGCGTATCGCGAGGCGTCCGGAAACGTCCCGCAGGCCGTAAAACTCATGTTGCTCTACGGCTTCTTTGATGAAGAACTGCTGGAAGACGAGCATCTCTCATATCTGTATACATTGGAAGACGGCACTCGCGCCAATAAATATCCCATTTACAGTTCGCTTGCCTGGCTCGATTTAATCCGGGATAAAAAAGAAACGCCGTCCGTGGATGAGATGGGTCTTTCCTTTTTTGATAAGCTCAAACATGAATATAAAGACCGCGGCTGGAAACGGGAAAGCGACGTTCCCGACGACATTAATACCGCCGAACGCCGCGTACACTATGAAATCCAGAGCATGATGGAAGTGAATGTGCGTCTGACATCCGGGAGTCCGACCACCGCCTTCCCTATTCTGACGTCTCATCAAATCATTCTGCCCCTCGACCGGGCCTTTGTGACCCAGGAACGATTGTCCGAATGTATTGATGAAGTACTGTCACTCGATTTCAGCGCTTTTCACCGGGAAGTGATTCTGAATGATGAAGAACGGGGCATCTTAAAAGAGTTCGTCCAGATGCAGGTAATCCCCAACTTTATTTTGGTACCCTCTATCGGAACCAAAGTAATGATGTGGCAGGACGTAGCCGGACGCAGTAAGAGCTCCCGGGGTCGCATTACGGTTCCCGTTTTCGCTACCGCCGATTTACACACCCTTTTGTTGGAAGCGGTAGCGGCTTTCCGCTGGGAATTGACCAAAACGATTATGGGTGCCGACTGGAATAACGTATCCCAATCCTCCATTACGGCGGATTATACCGATTACGTACAGTTTTATAAGAAGAATCGGGATCTTTCGCCCGAAATCAAAGAGAAGCTTTCCGCCGAATTCAAACGTTTTCGCAACGACCGGGATCGATTCACCAACGATTATATCAACTGGATGAAGTACGAATCCCAGGGTGTATTGAAATTAAATAAGGTAGCCCGCAATATTTTTTATAAACACGTACCCTTCTCCAAAGATGTGCGCGACAATCTGGCGGCTCAGCCGGCCTATTCCGAAATCCACAATCGCTTCAAGAACATTCGCAATCGAAAAATTAAGGAACTGGAAGTTCGTTATCGCAAATACGGAGAGGAACTACCGGAAGAACTGCGCAACAACATGCGTTTTTACGGCGTGTGATTGTGGCTTTATTGATTACGCAGTTCAAGTTCCAGATTTTGAATGCGTTTATTCACGCGCATCCGAAACGCCGACTGGGTGCGCAGATAACGTTGTGTCCGGCG
>JAGRMX010000401.1 GCA_020441025.1 Leptospiraceae bacterium | reverse complement strand
TCACTCAGAGGCAATCGAAAGTATTCCCGAATCCGATCGCGTACATCCGTAAGCTTATTTATATACTTTTTCTGTACCGGAGTAGCGTTCTTCTGTTCGATCCAGCAAATACTATCGGTACGCACTCCCGGCTCAATGGTATGATCTGTACCCTGACCTACACCGGCTCTATGAAAACCGCCCGATGCCTTTAATACATCCATCTCAAAACGCAATTCTTCTACTTCCGAAGAAGAAATAAATTCGGGAATAACGGCGAAGCCCCGGCGTTCCAGCGCAACCAGATGCACATGAAACGGATCCTGCGGTCCGCCCGGGTCTCGCGGTGGACGCGCCTTACTTGAATCTGATCCACGGTATTCGAGAGCGGCCATCTGTAGTTCTTCCAGGGTAATCGGGTTTCATCCGTTTATTCAAACTCATTCCAGACCAAATTGAACATTCAATGAGCCCTGAATTATTTCTTCGGCGCACCGATTTGATTAACACCGTTTCACCCTGATAGGCGAAAACAAATGCATGCAGTCGATAGCCTTGCTTTCGTACAATTCCCGTTTTTTTAGCGCCCAGAACACACGTATTCCGCTTGCCGACAAGCCGGTATCGGGCTAAACCGAAACGTGCCGCTTCCCAGTTCCAGACCCGGTTCATACGGGCGACTATGGCCCTTGCCGGGCGCCATGCTCATATGCCTGTTATTCTTAACGCACTGCGAACAGCGAATCAATTATCCGCAGGCTACCGCCGGGGTGCTGGATTTGCGCAACTGGAATTTTCATGCGGATGGGCCCGTTCCCTTGAATGGTGATTGGTTGTTTCGACCATCCGAATTTATCACGCCTGCAAAGATGACAAACGACTCTTTGCAGAGCGGCTTTCAAGCGGTGCCGGTACCCCAGGACTGGAACGCATACGCGACCGGGAACAGCCCCATGGGTGCCACCGGGTACGGCAGCTTTTATTTGAAAGTACTGCTACCTGAAAACACACCCGGCCTGAGTCTATGGTATCACCGTAATTATACGGCCTGGAGAGTGTTTGTAAACGGCCGAGAGTTGATTCAAAGCGGCACACCGGGCAAGAACGCCGGCCGGAGCAAAGCGGGCTTTTTATCCGGCATCTCACCCGCTCCGATGGGTTCTTCCGGAGAACTGGATCTGATTATTCAGGTATCCAATTACGATTACCGGGCGGGCGGAATCCGCCAATCCGTTCTGCTGGGACCGTCCGGGGTAATATATCAAAAAAGACAGAACATCATCTCTTTTGATTTGTTGATTGCGGGCGCATTGATCATAATCGGAATGTATCATTTTTTTATTTTTCTTTTACGGCGCAACGATCGTTCTCCTCTGTATTTTGCCCTGCACTGTCTGGTAATTGCCATACGACCGCTGACTATCGACGAGCAGGTGCTTTACCACTTTTTCCCCGCTCCGGGCAGTCATTTTTATCTGGCGCTCGAATACAGCACCCTGCCGTTATCCGTTCTGACTTTTCTGTTTTTTTTGCGATCCGTATTTCCGCGCGATTTCCATACGAAAATCATTCAGCTTCTGTCAATACCGGGAATCATTCTATTGGCGTTGCCTTTTGTGCTCGATACACTGGAGCTGAGCAAAGCCATTACTCTGTATCAGGCGCATCTCTTAATTTCCGGTCTTTACGGGTTGATCTGTATGATACTGGCGGCAATCCGTAAGCGCGATTTTTCAGGCGCCATGTTGCTGGGTGGTTTACCGCTTTTTCTGGGAACCGTGTATGACGTAATGGTTTCCCGATCGATTGTTCCCATCCAACAGTTGGGTGCGTTAAATCTGCTGGTATTTATCTGTGTGTACGCCGGTATCTTATCCATACGTTACGCGCGTTCCTTCAAACAGGTAGAATCGCTTTCCACCGAACTGCATAGAAAGAACGCGGAGTTGCGTCACCTGGATGAGCTCAAAAACGAATTCCTGGCGAATACTTCCCACGAGCTACGCACGCCATTGCACGGAATAATCGGAATTACCGAATCCATATTACAGGGGGCTACCGGTAAAATCTCGGAAGAAACCAGAGCAAATCTACGACTGGTAGCCTCCAGCGGTCGGCGACTGACTACGCTGGTGAATGATATCCTGGATTTTTCAAAGGCCACGCACGGAGACCTGACCATCCAAACTCGATCCATCAATCTGGTGGACGCCATCGATATGGCTTTTTCTTTGATAACGCCCCTGTTGCGCGATCGTCCGGTGGAGCTTATCCATCAACGCGATCCTTCCATCCGCGTACAGGCCGATCCGGAGCGATTGAATCAGATTTTACTTAACCTGCTGGGCAATGCGGTTAAGTTTACCCGCCACGGACAGATTTCCGTAAGCATGCAAAGAATTGAGACTAACATGGTAAGGGTAACGGTTAGCGACACGGGCATAGGCATTCCGGAAGATCGTCTTGAAATAATCTTTGAGTCCTTTACTCAAGCGGACGGTTCAATCAGCCGTCAGTACAGCGGAACCGGTCTGGGCTTATCCATTACCCGCAAGCTGGTGGAATTGCACGGCGGTCAAATCAGCGTTCAATCGCGCCCCGGCTCCGGCTCTACATTTGAATTCACATTACCCGAGGGTGAAGAAATCGGCGGCACACAAAATCAAATGCTACATCAACTGGACATTCCTCAAGAAGATGCAGACTCGCCCGCACACGATTTGATTACCCGGTCTGATATTTTGACCATAGATAACGCGGAAACGACGCGATTGGAGCGGAATGAAAAAGGCGCACAGCCGCATGATGTTTCCGGTCGGGTGCGCACCTTGATTGTGGATGATGATCCGGTGAATTTGCAGGTATTAAAAAATCTGCTCTCGCTGCGCAATCATGAGGTGGTGGAAGCGGCCAGCGGTCGCGATGCGCTGCAATTGATTGAGGAAAGACCGGGCTTCGATTTAATTCTGCTGGATATCATGATGCCGGGGCTGACGGGCTATGAGGTATGCCGTATTCTGCGTGAAACCCATTCGCCCTCCGAATTACCGGTTGTCATTTTGACGGCTAAAAATCGAACCGAGGATGTGGTGCAGGGCCTGGCCAGCGGCGCCAACGATTATCTGGCCAAACCATTCGAGCCGGCGGAATTACAGGCCCGGGTGGATAACATGCTGGCTCTGCGGGAAGCGGCTCGATCGCAGGCCAGTCTGGCGGTATTGAATCATGAATTGCAGACCGCGTATTTAATTCAACAATCCATGTTGCCCGCCGCATCGCCACGGATACCGGGCTTTCGGATTGCCACCCGCTATCGCGCAATGATAAACGTAGGCGGCGATTACTACGATTTCCTCCCGGATGAGTCGGGCCTGGGGATTATCATGGCGGATGTTTCCGGACATGGCGTTCCGGCGGCCCTGATAGTGTCCCTGCTTAAAATGGCCTTTCTATACCAATCGGAATTAATCGAGTTCCCCGCCCGGGTTCTGGTGGGCATGAATCGAATTCTATATCAGAATACGGGCAATGAATTCATTACGGCCTGCGGCTTGTTTATAAACACCCGGAATCGTACGTTGCGAGTGGCCAACGCGGGGCACCCGCCTCTGCTGCTC
>JAGRMX010000400.1 GCA_020441025.1 Leptospiraceae bacterium | reverse complement strand
TAGGTCAGGTATTCGTCGATGTTATCCATATCGTCCAGCTTGAACTCGGCATCGCTGCCGAAGATCAAGACCTTACCATCCTCTTCAAAACGATAGGAGTACGAATTACCCGGGTGGCGCATGGCTTTAGTCCGGACATGCAGATTGTAGAGCAGCCATTCATCCTCTACCTGGTGTTGAATAAACGATTTGCGGCAGCTCATTCCATCAAAGGGTACCGGAAAATGGCGTTCACTGTGCTGATACCGCAGGCGACCTTCAATGTCTTCCGATATGGCGTGAATTTCGAATTCGTTGCCGGGTATATAAAATGGCACAAAGAAAGGCAAACCCTGGATATGATCCCAATGTGTATGGGTAAACACGATTGTGGCACTGCCATTGCCGCGACCAAATTCGCCATTGGTTATCAACCGATTCCCCAATTCCCGGATGCCGGTACCCGCATCCACAATGATCAAATCGTCATTTTTGGTGCGGATTTCGAGGCAGGTAGTGTTACCGCCGTATGTATGCAGCAGAGAAAAGGGCAGGGAATCCAGGTAACGGGCGATGGCGGCTTCATCCAGTACATCACCGGGCGAGGAGCAGGACAGGATTTTGCGCACTTTTTCGCGCATGGCATGGCCTTTGATCGGTGATCCAATCGAACCACGCACTCCCCAGAAGCGGACCTTCATTCGAGCTTTTCTGACATTGCTGGTTGGTAGATCAAGTAATATCCATGAAATCTTTCCCGGTCGGCCGGCTTTCGGTGCGGCCGTACTGCTCTGGAAACACCCGCATGTCAGATTGTTTTTCGGTATCGCACAGAGGCTCGCGGGCCAGAGAGGACTGAGCGGCCCGGAGGGCGGCGGTTTAAAGGAGCAATCATGTCCGTTCGTTGTGGAATTGTCGGTTTACCCAATGTGGGTAAATCCACCATCTTTAATGCCATTACCAGGGCGGGAGCCCAATCGGCCAATTACCCGTTTTGTACCATTGAACCCAACGTGGGACGGGTGGATGTCCCCGATGAAAGATTGGATCGGATTGCCGCTATTGTACATCCGCAACGGGTGGTGCATGCCTATACTGAATTCGTGGACATAGCCGGACTGGTGGAGGGCGCCAGCAAGGGCGAGGGGCTGGGCAACAAATTTCTCTCCCATATTCGCGAAACCCAGGCCATCGCACATGTGGTTCGCTGCTTTGAAGATGAAAATGTGGTCCACGTGCGCGGGCAGGTGCGTCCCCTGGACGACATTCGGATCATCAATCTGGAATTGATTCTGGCCGACCTGGAGTCGCTCGAAAAGCAGCTCGACCGCCTGATGAAAAAAGCGCGCTCCGGTGAGAAGGAAGCGAAAGGTTTGGTTGAACTGGGGGAACGGCTTCAAAAACACCTGGAACAGGAATCGCCCGCTCGTACCCTGGAATTGGACGACGATGCCGCCCGGCTGGCGCAACAATTCCACCTGGTAACCATGCGTCCGGTTCTGTATGTTATGAATGTGGATGAAGCCGATGTGGCCGCCGGGAATGCTTTGACGGCCGAAGTGGAGCAATACGCCGCCGGAGAACAATCATTGGCATTGCGCATCTGCGGAAAAATCGAAGAAGAAGTGGCGGTGCTCGGTCCGGAAGAGCAACTGGAATATCTACAATCGCTGGGGCTGGCCGAACCGGGATTGAATCGCGTGATCCGGGAATCGTACGCCCTCTTGAATCTGATGACTTTTTTCACCGCCGGGGAACAGGAAGTGCGGGCCTGGACCATTACGAAAGGCAGCACGGCGCCTGAAGCGGCCGGAACCATTCATACCGACATGGAACGTGGTTTTATCCGGGCGGAAGTTACCGCGTATGATGATTTTATACAGGCCGGGTCAATGCAGGCCGCCCGGGATGCGGGCAAAATGCGCCTGGAAGGTAAAGAATACATCATGCAGGACGGTGACATTGCGCATTTTCGTTTCAATGTTTGATCGGGCGCCGGTAATCGCAGGCCTTACAAAGCTTGGTATCTACCGGACAGAGTCACCCGAACCGAATCCGAAGCCGAAAACAACGAACCATCGCGGCCATAATCGGTTCGGGCAAATTTTTACGGAAAAAAGGCGGGCAATTCTACCGACCACATACATGCTGTTCATATGATTTATTCCCTCGGAGATAAACATCCCCGATTGGCGGAGGATGTATTTGTGGCGCCGGATGCGGCCGTAATCGGTGATGTACGCATCGGAGTCGGATCGGGCGTATGGTTCGGCTGCCTCATACGGGGCGATGTGCATTATATTGAAATCGGTGAACATACCAATATTCAGGATCATTCTGTGATTCATGTTACCGGTGGCAAATTTCCCACAATCATCGGTAACCACTGCACGCTGGGTCATCGGGTAACCGTACATGGTTGTACTCTCAAAGACCATGCTTTTATTGGCATCGGCGCAACAGTCCTGGACGATTGTGAAATTGGAGAATACGCTCTGGTGGCGGCAGGTAGCCTGGTAACACCCGGGAAAAAAATCCCACCTCGCATGGTTGCCATGGGTGTCCCGGCAAAGGTGGTACGCGAAATCACACCCGAAGAAGAACAGATGATTGAGCGCACGCCCCGCAAATACGGTGAATTGAAAAATCAGTACCGCACGGATTTGCGCATCTTAAAGCGCGATCCGTAGTCAATTGGATGGATGAGCGAAGCCGCTTCCCGGAATCGACCGAAGGCACATACAATGAGTGAAGACGCAGTAGAAAAAAATTCAACGGCCAATGCCGATGCGGCAATCGAACAACCGGTCTGGTGGCGTCGGTTGCCCTTTTTCGCCTCGCGCAATAAATCGCTGCACACACTGCAAATTCTCAGTCTGATCGGATTGGTGGTGGCGACCATTCTGCCGGGGGACGGATTGGGTATTTCCATCTGCATGATGCAGAATATGACCGGATTGCCATGTCCCGGTTGCGGACTCACCCGCAGCGTGGTGCACACTCTGCATTTGAATCTGGAACGGGCATTTTTTTATAATCCGTTCGGGATTCCGGTCGCGTTCGGAATGGTATATTTCGCGCTCAGCACCGTGTTACAACCGCTGGCGACCCTGTACGAAAAGACCGAAAAGTGGTTTTATCGCTTTTTGAACGTTTTTATCATCGGCCTGTTCGTGGCCGGCACCATTCGATTGGTCGGACTATTGTATTTTCCCGAAATCAGCCACAGATTCGCCATCGTTATGATGGAAAAAACGATAGTACCCGGCGCGATAGAAACGATTCTACTGTTCTTTAAGTAATCAGTTATAAAGAGCCGCTAAAAATGCTATGACAAATAACAATAATGTCGGTGTGGCGTCGTTTTAAGGTCGATATAACGGTCGGAAATGAATAAGCCGGGGGAAGGCGTTGATGGTCAGTGCGACGGTTCTCCGGAATCAATCTTCAGTTTTCAATCTTCTATTTCATCCAGTTCTTTCTGTAATTCACATTTAGAGTAGTTGCTGGCGGGCAGTGTCTCACCGATCCAGCCGTAGGCCACCTGAGGGTGCACGATGTTGATGTCCCAACCATGTACGATATGCGGACATTCCATCACATGATCTCGGCAAATAATTTGAGTGGCCTT
>JAGRMX010000003.1 GCA_020441025.1 Leptospiraceae bacterium | reverse complement strand
ATGAAGTGCTGTATGATGAAAGCCGGCCTTCCGTTGAGCACGCGGTGTTGATGCTGTATTTTCCTCTGCATGCCGAAGCCGCCGCATTACAGGTGCAGATTCTGCTGGAGGCCGTCGGTATCGGCGATTACGGCATACAGGAAAAGCAGGTCGCTAAAACCGATTATTTACTGGCCTATCAGGAGCATTATCGCTCATTTCGAATTTCCCGTCGGCTGGTGATTGTGCCGTCCTGGGAAAAAGAATCCATTGAACTGAGTCAATTTCGTTCGGCGAAGTTATCCGATCAAATCGAAGCAGCAGAAGCAGCAGAAGCAGCAGAAGCATTAAATGAGGCTGAAGCCGACGCGGAATTTGATTTGTTAGCGTTGTATCTCGACCCCGGTCTCGCATTTGGTACCGGTAAACATCCCACCACCGAATTGTGTCTCCAGTTTCTGGATGATCTGAAACCGAATGGCATGCGCATTGTGGATGCCGGCGCCGGATCGGGCATACTATCGCTGGGCGCTTTGCTATTGGGCGCCCGTTCGGTCTTTGCCTTTGATATTGACGGCAACGCACTCACCGCAATGCGACAGAATTTACGGATGAACTGCCCGCCGTTGGTGGAAGGGCAACTCAGTGCGCATCACGGCGGATTTGATTTACCCGAACTCGAAAGGGAGCTGGAGCACGCGGACCTGTTGTTGGGAAATATTACCGCCGGCGTGATATTACAGAATCAAAATGTGATTATGTCCGGCAGTCATCGACGCATGGCACTTTCGGGGATTTTATCGGAACAAAGCGATCGGGTTGTGGAGGCCTTTCAACCGGCCTGGCGACTGAATCGGATGCTTACGAACGATGGCTGGGTGTTGCTTGATATGGAGCGCGTCAGTTGACCCCGATTGGAAAAGCCGTCGGTTTCGGCCGATAATACATACACCCGATGGGAAAATGACGAAGGATAATCTGCCGGTTGCGGGAAGATGGTCTTGACATGCCTCCTTCGGGTACTCACATGAAATAATAAATCGATTTGCGCCGCCAATTCATGCGTTAAGCGGGTCGCCAATAAGTGGTCTGATCAGATTAAACCGGGTGATAGAAACATGGAATCGGATAAATTTACTTTTCGTCGCGAGGGGAACCGGGCTCTGCTTGGAATTGAGGGTCGCTTCACACTGGAAGACAAAGAAGACTTTCTTTCGTTTGTCAGTGATAGTATCGATGATCAGGGCGGAGTACTGTGCATCGACGCTCGCCAGCTTGATTATATCGATTCATCGGGCATCGGCGATCTAATCAAGCTGAAAATGGAAGCGATGAAATCTTTTAAACGAGTATGCATTCTAGGTTTAACGGCCAATATGGAGCGCGTCTTTCGAGTGTCGGGTTTAAATTCCGTGTTCGAAGTGATCGATGAAGCGGAGTACAATCAGTTATAGTTTACTTCGTAACTAACAGTTCGATCCGAAGCATGCCACGCGTTTATAAAGTTACTTGATTTATTATATATTAGTATTGTGAAAAAAAAGAAAAAAGTTCAGCCTTCGAAGCCAAAGCCCGGACGCAAAGCGCAAAATCAAAAGTCCGAATTACTGACTTCATTGGGCGTTCCCCTGCGCGCGCGCGGCGATTCGGAATGGGCGCTGGATTTATCCAATCTGAAGTTATTCACGGGCCTGTCCGTTATCGCGCGATTGATCGGCGATGAGATTCTTGATCAATCCCGGGCCGGACAGGTGGACATAGTCGTTCAACGACGGGTAATCGCCGAAATCACGCCCGAACTGACCGAGCTGGGTATTACCGGGATATCAATCTACGCATTGGATGACGTGCTGCGCGGATTGCCCTCATATCAGCAGCAATTCCATAATCAAATCCGTACCGTGTTCGGCACTCTGCAACGACCACGCTGGGGCAGTATTCTCTTTCCCGAATTATTTCCCGGTGCAAATAAAAAAGAGCATGAGAACGCCCTGCTGTTTCCATTTCATTTGCATTCAGAAGAAGAGGATATTGACTATTTCTTTCTGGTAGAGCGCGATTCGACAAGAGGATTCGTACGCATAACGATTGAACGGGACAAAGGCTCGCGTATTAACCTCAAATCGGTAAAAGCCATAACGGTAGATGATCTGGATCGAAGGACGTATTTACAGGGGCTCACACGTATAACGGAATCGGTTTATCTGGGTATTCAACGGGAATGCGAGAATTATCATAATGAGTACATGGATAACGCGCGCCGGCACGGTCATTTTTTTGAGCAATTGCATCGGGTGGGTTTGACGGAATGCGAGTCCATCACCGTGCGTTGGCCGCAGGAAATGACCGGCTATCTGGTGCGCGGACCTTCTGCTGAAATCACGATTACACTCAAACGGGCGCTGATCGTACTGGAAGACAAGCAGGTCGTCGAGCGCCTGCTGAAAGGTGATAGTATCCTTATGACCAGTAACGGTCAGAAAGCCTGGTTGGATCTTTCGCGGCGGGGCCGGGGCTTGAATCTGAGCTTACACCAGAAGAGAGAAGCGGCCAACCTGGAATACTATCTGGAACGCATGCCCGATCTGGAAGCTATCAGTCTGAAGCATCCCAATGCGTTTAAGAACATGCGCATTTTTTTGATTCACCACATAACCGGTGAGATTCTGGGAACCATCCGGGCTCTGGAAAATATGGGTATGTCGGAAATTTCGGTTCTGTATGTTAAATACGCCGGTGTGGTTCCGGCCGATTATCTGGAAGCGTTGCTATCTCTACCGGATAATCGCTTTCATTTTTACGGGCTGCAAAAGATCGAAACGCATCAGGAAATTGAAGGTCATTATATTCTTTCCCGTCAGTACTCGGATATCAGCCGGTTGATCGATCTGGATGTGGAACTGGATCGGCGGCGGCATGCTTTTTTTGAGGCCATGAATTATGCGGCGGGGCATTTATTTTTAAGAGAAGCCCTGCAGGCCCGTGAGCACGGAGAGCGCATATTGCTAATTGAAGACGGCGGCTATCTGGGACCGACGCTCAATCAATTCTGTCTGGAAAATAAAACGTTGGGCGATGCACTGAAGCATTTCGGAGTGCGTGTCACCACGGAAGCATCCGCGGCCAAACCGAACAAATCGGCCCAGAAGGCCCGGCCTGCACGGCGTCGCAAAAGAAGCGCGAACATCGACCTGGAGTCGGTTGTCCCCATGCTCTATTGTTCCGACGCGGATTTAAGAAAACCGTTATATGAATGGTTGCAGGGATTGCTACCGGCGACGGTCGAACACACCCGCAACGGATACAATCGACTGGAGGCGGTGCAGGAGAAATTCAAGAAGTTAGCGTTTCCGGCCGCTTCCATTGCGGTTTCGAACATCAAGCGGGAAGGCGAATCTCGTGAAGTGTCGATTTCCATTTTACACGCAATCGAAAGTATCCTGCACGGACTGGGTCGGGTTTTTTCTCAAAGGCGAGTTCTGGTGTTGGGCAGTTGCGGAGCTATTGGACGCAATTTAATGGAAGACCTGGCGGCTAAAATCGGTGCGGAGAATCTACTGGGTGTGGATGTGGTAGCCGACGGCAAACGAAAATGGCTCGAAACCCAATCTATTTCGAAACTGCCGGAGCGAGAGTTATATAATATAGACATGATCATCGGCGTGATCGGCATATCGGTACTTACCGAAGCGAAAATAGAAAAGCTGATAATTCATAACCGCCGACGCGAAATTTATTTCGCCAGTGGATCCACCAAGACGGCGGAATTCACGCACCTTTCGCAGTGGCTGCAAAAATTACAGAAACAGAGCAAACCGACCATACAAAAAATTCCGGTAGAACTGGATGTCACACCGGTGCGCGATCCGCAGACCAGGCATATAGTCGGCAGTCGAGTTCGGATATTTTTTAATCCGGGCAGTGACCAGGCCCAATTCAATCACCTGAAGGGTACATTTCGAGATCTGTACTTGCTGGGCGGTCTCACGCCGATCAATTTCTTATTCTATGGCGTACCGACCGAAACTATGGATTCGATTCTGGCGCAACTGCTACAGGTGGCGGCCGGAACCGTAACTCGTTTACAGGAGGGTGTGCGGTTGCCTGCCCGACTGCTGGCGGTAGACCACCAGGTCGACCCGGATGGCAACTTGTTAAAATAACAGGCGAACCGATTTGCCGTCGCCGGCCGGAATTTGAGCCCTGTACTTACGAAAGTATTCCGTTACCGGATCAACCGACATGGGTCCAATAAGATTCCCGATACGCCGATATTATTAAGGTGAAGAATCACCGCTTATGGGCCGTACTGGGCATCGGTCTGCTGGCCACAATCCTGTGGGACAGTCCGCTGCTGCTTCCGCTAAAGCTATTGATTGTGCTGGTGCATGAAATCTGGCACGGCCTGGCGGCGGTGCTGAGCGGAGCGTTTCTCACAAATATAACGGTGAATTTTGCGGAATGGGGCGAGACATCCGTTTCGGGCCTGTATTCATCTTCCGGATTCATTTTTACCGTATCGGCCGGTTACATCGGCACCGCGCTGGTGGGTGGCATCTTGCTGAACAGGGGACTGATGGGCAGATTGGAACGCATCGGTCTGGGAGCTTTCGCGGGTCTCCTGTTTTACATGAGCTACCTTTTTACGGTAGTCGACACGACCGCCTTTTACACCGGAATGGGATGGTCGCTGTTTCTGATGCTGCCGATCGTATTCGGACGACGTGTCAGTCGCTATACGTTGATTGTGTTGGGTACCGCATTCATCTGGTACAGCGTTTATGATATATTCGATTTCACCAGAGATGTTACTTCAACCGATGCCGGTATCCTGGCGCGCTATTTGTACAGTAAAGATTGGCTGACTCGGACCGATCCGGTCGCGCTATCGGTATACATATCCATAATATGGACCGTTTGTATGCTGCTGTTGGTGGGTTTGACATTGTGGCCCGCTCTAAGTCACTATACGACTCCGGTTGTAACTTTCGAAACACCCGATCCGGTCGAACCGACGACGCCTGAATTCCCGGCTGAAATCACTCCGGAAGTCCAGGAGTGGTTTCTGGCGAATGGTTTTGGGCTGGACGGCAGGCCCTTGCCTCCTGAATTGTTAGATGAAATGATGGATGCCGAACCGGAATCGACTGAAAAAGTTAATACCGCGGCGGAAACGATTAACTGATTATACGTATGCAAAAACAAAAAACAATATTGATTACTGGCGGAGCGGGATTCATCGGATCGCATTTGTGTCGAAAGCTCCTGAACAGAGGCGACTACGTTTTATGTGTTGATAATTTTTTCACCGGACGCCGACAGAACATCGTCGATTTGCTGGATAATCGTAATTTTGAAATCATACGGCATGACGTTGTCGAACCGTTGTATGTGGAAGTTGATGAAATTTATAACATGGCCTGTCCCGCCAGTCCGCCTCACTATCAATACAACTCCATCAAAACCATGAAAACATCGGTGATCGGGGTGCTGAATATGCTCGGTCTGGCGCGACGCACGCGTTCAAAGATTTTGCAGGCCAGTACATCCGAAGTGTACGGCGATCCGGAGGTGCATCCCCAATCCGAATCGTACACCGGGAATGTGAATATTACCGGTCCCCGGTCTTGCTATGATGAGAGTAAGCGCGCCGCTGAAACCATGTGTTTCGATTATCATCGCACGCATGGAGTGGATATTCGCGTGGTCCGTATATTTAATACATATGGACCGAATATGGATATCAACGACGGCCGGGTTGTATCCAACTTCATAGTGCAGGCTCTGCGCGGCGAAGATATTACGGTCTATGGCGACGGATCGCAAACGCGTTCCTTTTGTTATGTAAGCGATCTGGTGCGGGGAATTGTGGATTTTATGGATAACCCGGATTTTACCGGACCCATGAATCTGGGTAATGACGGTGAGTTTACCATATTGGAACTGGCCGAGAAAGTAATTCAACTGACCGGATCGAAATCGAAAATCATTCATAAAGACCTGCCGGTTGACGATCCTACGCGTCGAAGACCGGACCTGACTCTGGCGCGTTCCCGAATCAACTACGAGCCGCAGGTAAAATTAGAAGACGGCTTAAAGGAAACCATAGCATACTTTAAAAGTGCAATCGGTAATTGAGGCGCTTTTATTCGTGGCCGTATTGATCGGTCTGCCGGTGAGCATGCTGCTTACCGACCGCGCATCCGGCCCGCAAATCTTCGACCGGCAAAATGCGGTGCGTCGGATACTATGGCTGTCGGCTGTGGTCGCCTTTATTATTTCCGCCAAACAATCCGAATGGCTTCCGTTTCTCATATTGCCGTATCTGTGCTTTACATTCGTAATAGCCGGTCAGGGCTTTTTTCGATTGGTGGGTCGCGGGCCGACACCTTTCAGCGAATTGGCGATTGACCTGGGCCGTGTGAATCTGGCCGTGGCCGGAATGTGGTGGACGGCGCATGCCTGGCACATGCATCCCCTGGGCATTCGGGAACCGATTGTAATCTTAACTTCCATTCATTTTCACTTTGCCGGATATTTTCTGCCGGTTCTCATGGGTCTATCGGGCCGATTGCTTGAATACGGTTGTGGCGTGGCAATGCGTCGAATTTATCGAATCGGTATCTTGCTCTTACTGACGGGAATCTGGCTTACCGCAACGGGTATTCTGCTGGGCGGTACAATCGAAATCACTCTGGCGATTATGTTTATAATGATTGTTGTGGGCATGATTCTCATCACGGGCATCGGCATCTGGCGCGTTTCTTTCGGGAGCTTTGACCGCTCGCGTGAGCGATTTCGCAACCGTACGGCGCGGCTGCTCTGGACCGGGGCGCTGTTGTGTTTAACAATCGGCATGTGGTATGCATTGCGTTTCGCATTACGCGGTAGCTGGTTGCCGGTCATATCCATTCCGGGTATGGTGGCGACGCACGGCATGTGGAACGCGATTGGATTCACGGGACTGGCTCTGCTGGCGATGTTTATAATGCGCCCCTGGTTGCGATTGAAATTCGATCCTATTCCGTTCAGTCGACTGCGCGGGGGCCTGCGCATCGGAACGGATTTTTTTACGCGCCACAAACTGGAAACAGCAACGGATAAGCAAGGCCGCGCCCTGTCCGGCGACCATATTGGTCAGTCGGTTCGCGGCCTTATGGACCGGTTCGATTCTTTTCAGAGCGCGGAATTGAATGTAAAAAGTGTGCCGGTATCTATCCGTGACTTTTACGAAAACACACGCGATTATAATCTGATAGTATCCGCCCAATGGCAACTCGGGTTTAAACGAGCCGGTCGTTTGTACGCGCGCTGGATCAGCCGTCGGATTGAACAGATGAACTTTCCGACGCAGGAACAGACCACTCAGAATTTCGGGCAAGAGGCGTCCCGCTTATTGAGTCGTATTTTTCCGATCAACAGCGAGCGCGATGGAAGGAACAGAGTGCGCGCATGGGTGCGGGGCTATGTACGCCCGGATGGCAGTGTAGAGCGCGCCATTTATGCCGCCGCATATTCGGAACACAGTGATTCCAATCGAACGTACATGAACATTGCCTTTCCGGTTCCGGGGGGGAATTTGACCAGCATTCTCAGGTTGGAATGGCGACCGCAACGCAATGAACTATTGCTGACATCACGGGAACATCAAAAAAGTCCCGGCGATCAGGGTGTGTATCTGGTTCTGCCGTTGTTGACTATCCGTTTACCATTGAATGAAAGTATCTATGTGTGGGTGGAATCGAAATCTAAGAAAGGGCGCGCCGGTTTTGTTGCTTCCGAATCTACGAATGCGAATGCGAATGCAAAGGTCGAGGCCGATGCTTTGCTGCGCGCCCGACACGATATGTGGCTGTTCGGCATTCCATTTTTGCAATTGCATTATGAAATGCGAAGTGAACGTTTAACACCGGCCTGAAGTCACATTTGCTATCCGCTCAGATGCGATTTCGTCCGCATGCCACCCGCGTGCCTGCGTAACAAGACCCGGGCGGCATCCGTATACGATTACGGTGTTAGACTCAACCGTCGGAATAAGTTAAGCTTGAGTAATGTTGAACCAGATGAGCGAATTGCATAATCCTTATCAGGCCAGCGAGCAATCCTTTGAGCCGGGCATCAGGCAAACGGAGCAGCAGCCGATGTATCCGGTGCGGCGAACGCTCACACCTTTTGTCGGCGCATTTTCGGGTGGCGTAGCCGGAATGCTGGCGGGATTGGTCGGCGGATTGTCATTGATGGTGCTTGCTACCATTCTGCACAAACCGGACAGTGTTTTGTTCTGCGCGACGCATTTCAGTGAGGCTTCTTCCGATTGTTATACCGAATACCTGGTCGCATCCGTAGGCGGCAGCTTTTTCGGATTGCTGGCCGGCGCTATATTCGGTTTGATTATGGGAATGATGCTGGCCATTTTTTATCATGTGCGCCGGATACGCTTTTTAAGCTGGAGTGCCATCCTGGCCAGCATCGGCGGGTCGTCGTGCGGTCTGTTCGGTGTGGCCCTTCTCTCCGATGGCATGAATCTGCATGATTGGGTATTGTTGCCTGCGGGGATTTTCGCGATTCTGGCGGGGGGCTTGCTGGCATCGTTGGCCGCCTACGCAGTCGGTTACATGTTATTGGGCGTATGCCGGCGAGAATAACAAACTGAGTGTTAAGATTGCAATTGGAATAATTTGCACGACGATTGATCTGCACAAATTTCAATCGGCTTAATTCTCATTTGAATCGTAATGAAAATCTCGGTTCTAAACTTTCACCGCTAATATGTTTACGAACTGTTGCGCTGCACCGGCCGAAATACCTGCACCCAGGAAGCGAAGGCCGGCATCTGGCGGGTTTGAATCCACAGTTTCCCTTTGCCGGTGAATTTACAGGTCAATCCCTCGCCCGAGAGAAACAGCGACTTATAACCGCCTACCCGGGTTACGTTATAGTTCAGTCCTTCCGTAAAAGCCACAATGTAGCCGGTATCAACAACATAATCGCCGTCCACATCGACCTCAATCATGGCGCCATATGTGTTAAACCATAGGTCGCCCTGTCCGCTGCACTTAATCAAGAACAACGATTCGCCGGAGAAGAAGCCTTTTATCATACCCTGCCATTTGGTTTCGAGATTCACACCCGTACCGGACGCCACCCAGGCCGAGTTTTGCAGATAAATTACGTCGTTGCCTTCGAGGTACACATGTTCCATATCACCCGGCGCTCCCGGAGCAATATTTAATTCTCCGTCCGATCCCTCGGCGGTGAATTCATTTACGAACAAAGATTCGCCGGTCAGAAATCGACTGAAACCACCCTTGAATTTGGTCTTCATCTTCACGCAGGTGTCCATGCTGGCCATGGATGACGCTTCCACCTTCAGGGTCTGCCCGGAAGGAATGCGCACGTTGATCATGCTGTAATCCGGCTGGCATAACATTTTGTATTGGAAGTCTGATCGGGTTTTGTCCATGATTGCGATCCTCGGTACGAAATAGAAAATATATCTTTTTAAGTTTAATTCAGTTCTTAAATTTGATTCAACCCTGACGCGGGCGCAGGTGCGGCGTCAGCGAAGATCCGAAGTTGCCCGCGTTATGCGATTGGCACCAGACCGTACCCTTGCCTTCGAAACGTGTGACCAATCCTTCCCCGCCCAGAAACGAACCGATTAAACTGGTTCCGGCTTTTTTAACGGAAAATTTCAGCGATTCATGAAAGGCCACAATGTGTCCGGTATCCACTATCACGGCGCCGTCCACTTCAATGGGATAAATCGCGCCGAATGAACTCAGCACAATTTTTCCACTGCCGCTCATCTTGAGCCAGAACATGCTTTCGCCCGAAAACATGGATTTAAAGCCCTGCCAGCCCATATCCATATTCACCGAATGTTCGCTGGCCAGGAAAGAACCGCTCTGCACAACCAGAGTTTCGCCTTTCAGTTCATAGCTCATTAAATCGCCGGCAAGTGTAGGGGCCACTACGACTTCTCCGGGACCGCCGTTGGCGGTGAAGTGATTCAAAAAGAAAGACTCACCCGACAGCATGCGTTTCAATGCTTTAAGCACGCCGCCCTGGCCTTTCTTGTGCGTGGTGGTTTCAATGTTAATGTTGCCGCTCATGGCAATCATTACGCCCGCTTCCGCCGTAACCGTTTCGCCGGCGCTCAGAGCCAGGCGGGCGGTGGCGTTGCCGGGACTGTGTTCAATCTTTACTTCCATAATGAGTTCCTGAATGAATTCTGCAATGAGTTCCTGCGTAAATTTGCGTGCTGTCCTGTATTCTGTACTTGTGTATGCCTGTGTTTGAATGCTTTCGTATTAAGACTTACGTCTGGATATTTGCGTTTCCTTAATTTCTCAACGCGATTCGACTGGAACGTATTCCCATCGTATACGCCGATTCATGAATGCACGGAGCCTATAATCGTGGGTTGACCCAACCGGCCAATCCGCTCAGACTACGCGATTGCATTACAATGCGACCCTTACCTTCTACTCTGGTAACCAGACCCTCGCCGCCGAAGAAGCTGGACAGGATTCCGCCGGCTAACTGCGCTTTTAGTTTCATTTGCGGATCATAAGCCACCAGGTGCGCCGTATCCACAATATAAGCGCCATCGACTTCTTTCTCCACCAGTCCGCCGTACGCTCCGTACCACACGGTTCCACTACCGGAGACTTCCAGCTTAAACAGGCCTTCTCGCGCTATGAAGGAAGCCAGCCCGGCCCATTTAAGGCCCAGTTTTACACCGGGTGTCGAAGCTACGTACGCCCCCGGTTGCAGACAGAGCGCCTGGCCATTCAGGTCGATCTGTCGAATTTCACCCGGAGTAGGTTGTACTACCGTTACGCGCCGGGCTCGGTCGCTTTTATTGGTAAAATGATTTACGAATAATGACTCGCCCCCGAGAAATTTTTTTAACAGCCCCGAGAAAAATCCGCCGTTAAATTTGGTCTCCATGGCGATTTCGGCATCCATACTGGCCATGGCATCCGATTCGGCGATAATGGTTTCGCCCGGTTCCAGATCAATGTGAACGAAACAAAATGAGGGAGCGCCGTTGATTGTTGCTTTCATTGCGAATTCCTGTTGTATCTTTAAGAAGCTGTTCCCCGATCACGTTTCCTGAAATTCAGAGACGGGCCTGCGAAAAGCCCGGATTTTCAGAAACAGGATCGTCAGGGATTGCACGTCCTGTACGCATCCAATTGATCCGTCTGTTTGCCGCTTGCCGTCAAGACTTTTTATGCCGCTCCGCCGTACATGGCCACCAAATTCATCGACACCGGGAGGCTGTTTTGTATGATCTTTTATTGCTTGCCAATCGTCTAAATTGAAACAACTACATTTTCATGTTGTGCAACCATTTAATGCTGTACAGTTGAAAGCAGCGGGAGAAATGCGCTCGCCCGGTCGACAACAGAATAAAAGACGGTTTGATATTAAATTCGGTAAACGTCTGAAAAAATACTTCTGTATCCATCTCCGCAATCGCTGATATGGGCATTTCTTAAGCTATGCAAAAATGCAAATCTTACAATCATCAATCGCCGCGGCGTAAATGGCTCCGATTTGTGGTGCCGTGTTTGCTGCCGTTCATAGCGTTATCGGAGTCGCTTTCGGCCACTCCGTTGAAGATTGGTGAAAAGTTTATTTATGATATTGATGTGGGCGGGGTGTACTCCGGCACGGCTACCATGGAAGTGGCCGGACGCACACAACGCTCGGGTGTCGATTGTCTGGTGTTGCGTTCCACTGCGGAAAGCGCGGCCTGGATCTCGGCTTTTTTCCCGGTAAAGGATGTAATCACCAGCCACTGGGACCCGGTACGCCGACGAACCATGTGGAATGAGAAGAACTTACGGGAAGGCAATTATTTTCGATTTTATCGGGTTGCGTTCGACTATGCCGTCGGACAGGCCCACTGGTATGAAAAGCGTTACTCGGGCAATCGCCCCCGGGGCAAAACCGGCGGGCCGCAAAGGCAGGCGGTATGGGAAGAACGCAGCGGCACTACCTGGATGCTGCCCGATCAGTTTCAGGACATGCTCTCGGCGGTGTATTTCGCCCGTACCCATTCCGAGCAGGCCCGGGCGGGTCAATCGTTCATTCTGGATGTATACGATGAGTTAAAGCTGACCGAATTAAAGATGCACATCCATCAAAAGGAAGAATTGACTCTGGAGGTCAACGAGACCGAGCGCACAATTTCGGCCTGGCGCATTCAACCTTTCTTAAACACCACCGGAATGTTTCAACGGGCCAAGGGCGATGTGATTGTGTGGATTTCCGCCGATGAAAATCGCTGGCCCTTAAAAGTCAGCGCGGCGGTCCCGCTGGTAGGTTCGGTTGATGTAACCTTAACGAAGTACATTGCCGGACACTGATGCTGCCGGCCATTAAAACAATTGAAAAACCGAGTCGCCGTTACTGAGACGCAACAACGCCTCTTTTTGTTCCGCGGTTAAAGATTCCAGAAAGCGCGTGCTGTTTTGCGCGGCCTGCCGACGAAACAGCAATAGATCCGCCTCGGTTTCCTGAACAAAACGATTGTACTTTTGAGTATCAAACTGACCGTTCATCTGTTCCAGATATCGGGTGCGGCGCGATGCCACCCGACCATTGAATTGCGCCAGATCATTCTGCAATTGTTCCTGGCTCTGTTTTAATATGGATTCCTGTTCCGCGGTCAATTGTAATTCGGCTCGTAATAACGCTACTCGCCCTTCGATGGAGTGGACCTGTTCCGATCGGCTGTGGGATCGTAGATAGCCGATAGCGAAGAAAACATTAAATGCCAGTGATACGAACAGCAGCAGATACAGCAGTTTATTCTTCATAATCGGTCTCCTGAATATTTCCGGTCGCGTTAATGGCATGCACGGCCATATGCGTATGCGGCAGAATCATATCATTGACTGCCCGTCTTTGATGAGCCTGATTGCTGGAAGTGTTGTATCCGGCCATATATCCGACCAGACTGATGCCGGTGAGTAATACAACCGCCGCGGCCGCCTGCCACCAGGGCAGACCGGATACACCCTGACGATTGTGTACGAACGGCCATTTAATCGCGTTGAGCTTTCGTTCGGATTGTACTCTCGGAGCATCATTTTTAACGAGCGTGTCATGCCTGGCGTCCCGCACCAGGCTCTGGCAGGCTACGCAGTGTGTGAGATGATATTCCAGTAATGCATGTTGTCGTTCTTCCAGCCCGGCGTGCAGATAAGCCGCCAGAAGCTCCTCTGATGGGCAGGGCGTCCGTACTGCCGGGAATTCTTTGTTATAGATCCGCCAGAGGGTCGCATTGCTCTGATTTAGTTTATCTTGATCTGTCATTACGCATAGCTCCCATGTTGAATTCCAGCCGTCTGCCAGGTGTTCAGTCCACAACCAGATCATTCGTCTCCTTCCAGGTGTCGGGATCTCCGGATTCCGCCGATTGATCTTCGGCCTGTCGATAGTGTCTTCGCAGCGATTGCACCGCCTTGTGCTTGGCGCTACGTACGGTTTGTTCTTTGACGCCCATGAATCGAGCGGTTTCCGCTATGTTTAAATGGCGATCATACAACAAATGTAAAACCAATCGCTGTCGGGGCGTTAAAATCTCCGTGGGCAAATCTTCCAGTCCGAATTCTTCCGGGTTATCCGGCGGCGCCGGTATCTCCGGAATTAAGTCCAGATCGACCGGATGTTCCGGCTGTTTGCGCCGTAGAAAATCGATTGTAGTGTTACGGGCGATTACATACAAAAACGTGGTCGGTGAACTCTTACTGGAATCGTACCGCCGCAAGCTGTTGTAATCCTTCTGAACCAGGCGTAGAAAAACATTCTGAACCACATCCTCGGTCTGTTCCAGAGATCCGGGGTCGTACTTCATAAAAGTCTTGCGCACCGCGTCGTAAATCACGGCTGCGTAGCGCTCTTGAAAGCGCTTCCAGGCACCGGTATTGCCCTGAATCAGTTCCGACAGAAGATCCTGCATGTATCCTTCTGAAATTCCTTCTATGATAGTATACGCGATCGGTGCGGGCCATATCCCTGTGAGTGCAAAATCCAGGGTAAATTTGCATTAGATTTTGGCGTGTTAGCCGCGAAAATCGCCATATGTACTAAGCATTCGGCTTTTTATTCCGTTTTTATGGGAAAGGTAACGGGTACGGGCGTACATGCATGTCCGTAAAAAATCATACAAAATTCTTGCTCATCTTAACGCTTGCATGTTAGACTGTCATTGATAATTGGATCGGGGGGAATTCAATTTTTATCATCCCATAAAGAGGTTACCTATGAATGCCGATCGATATCGAACCACTCTACAGGATCAGAACGGGGAGCGCCGCTTGATTATTGAAGAGCTGCTGCGTGACGACTTCATTCGGCGGGCCGTGGTTTTCACTCTCGATGAAGAATCGCGGGCCGAATCCATATTCTTCAATTCTTCCGATCTGGGCACGGTGTACTGGGACCCGGAAAACGGTCTGCATGACTGTCGTAGCTGGGAGACGGAAGACCATGCCCGGGAAGGTACTTTCTTACAGCGGCATTACCCGATCATTCTACACAATGGCGTGCAAAACGATATGTACGCGCATCGCATTGTCTCCGATGTAGTCGAAGGATTTCAGAATCCGGCTTTACAGGATATTATTTCCCGTATGGACCTGGGTGATCCCATCCAACTGGATTTAAACCGCTTTCCAATCGGAGCCAGGGGACCGGCTTCCGGTTAAGCGGTTCCGGCAAAATCGCATTTCGTCACGCATTAAGAATTTGGTTGAATGAGTTTCTAAAAATGTCTGTCGGTTCCTGTCGCCAAACCGCATACGAGTCGAGCTCAGTTCACCTTGCGGTACGTGCCGTCAAAGTAAGCCCGGGCTCCGTGAAACATCTGGCATCCATCCGATTCTTCCAGTTTGATTATATATGGAGCAAGCTGGAACGTTAGAGTGCAACAGTCTGTCATGCTTTCATCAAAATCTTCCGACTCTTCCGCTTCATCCATATGATCATTTGTGGATTCCGTTTCCGTGTCGTTGGCATCCGAGTTGATGTGATCATCCATGGCTTCGCGCGTATCCACATGCGTATCTTCGGATTCGGTCGTGTCTTCCGCTTCGGTTTCATCCCAATCGCAACTATTTGATTCGACCGTGGCGGCTTTCCATTGTACGCGCCCGTGAATTTCACCCAGATGGGCGGTCGGACCGCGCACTACCGTCAGATCATACGAATACAGCTCTTCACCTTCCGTGGTCGGTAATGCCTTTAACTCCAGACGACCGCCATAACCGTCCTCATACAAACCGGCCCGTCCGGCGCCGACGCCTTCGCGTCCGAAGGCCCGCCGAATATAGGCTATACGTTCGTCGGTCATGGATAAGCGACATTCATGGTAGGCCACGGTTTCTTCCGGCTTTGCGGCGTCGTTCTCCAGCGACGCGCTCCACTCACACATATAATCCCGATGGTCTTTCCACATGACCATATTGTCCCGGAAGGCCAACTTATCGGTCTCGGTCAGTTCGCGAAATATTCTTTCATAGTAGCGTTCCCGCTCTCTTTCTCGTTCTTGAAATTCATTCTCGTAGCAGGTACGCTTTAAATCGTCACGCATTAGAGCCGCACAACGACTGCGCCGGGCCTGTAAACCGGCAGGTACGGATAGATTCCCTATCAGCAGCATGCCCATTGCCAGCACGGGCCAGAGCGATAGCGGTGAAGAGCGCTTGATATTCTGTGTAAATGAAGAAATTAATTTTTTCATAGCGGATTGCGAATTCAAATGATGCCGGAGGCGTACGCGATGGCAAGTACAACATCGTGCCACGGGGTTGTTTTTGCCGGTCGGATAATTAGACGTCCGGACCGTAGCCGGGTTCAGTGGATTTATAAGTTGTCATCAAGCCGAAATCATGCGATTATTTGATGGCCGCGGTAATTCAGGCCACGTCCACCACCACGAAAGTAATGTCATCCTCCAGGTTGCGTGAACCATGCCAGCCGAAAATTTCCACCAGAATGCCCTGAATGAAATCCGCCGGCGCTTTATGATGTTCTTTCGCTACCAGCTCAAAAAAGCGGTCATAGCCGAAAATTTGCCCGGCATTGTTGCGCACTTCAATGGCGCCGTCGGTAAAACAAAAAAAGCGATCGCCGCTCTGTATCGGTATGCGCTCGGCCTGAATCCGGATATTGCGTTGCCATCCCAGCACAGGTCCACGTAATTGTAGCTCCCGAACCTGTCCGTTGCGAATTAATATCGGAGCCGGGTGTCCGGCAATGCCGGCCATGGCCGTCTGATCCACCTGATCGAATAGAATATAACCGGCGGAGATGAACTGGTTACCACATTGTCCGTACAGAATTTTGTTCATGCCCTCCAGAACTCGTTCCGGTTGCGAGTCGTGTTGTACGGCCGCTGAAAATGAAACCCGCATCATATTGGCAATCAGAGCCGCGGATAATCCGTGTCCGGTTACATCGGCAATTAACACACCCAGTCGATGTTCATCGCTGGGCGCGAAATCGTAATAATCGCCACCGACTTCCTGAGCCGGATTGTACAGAACATGCACGCGTATTCCGGCGGTATGGGCCGGCGATGCGGGCAGTAAAGATTGTTGAATATCGCGCGCCAGAGCAAGCTCCGTATTCACTTCACGTAAGCGCACGCGGGTATTCTGTATTTCGCGCACCAGCAATACCGACAGACTGATGGTAAAAGCCAGAGCGCCCCAGTGGGAAAAGGCGCGGTTCCAGGCGATTAAATCGAGATTGGCCAGAATATCGTGCACGGCGAAAATAATCAAAAACAGGGAACCGTATAAAAAATAGCGCGCCGCATGGTCCCCCATTCTATTCCAATAAATCAACAGAGCCAGAAAGGTAATCATGCTGAACAACATCAGATAATTGAATGGCAGCAGAGTGGTCGTAATGCGAACCGTGCCGGTCAATGCCAGGGATAGTGCCGCTATGGTAAACAGCAAATGACTGAAAGTTATGAATCGTAAATATTTACGCGATTTTCTCTGTATGGTCTTTTGCAAAAAAACCGCAATGGCCACCGGAATCAGATACAGGGATGTGTATTCGATATACTTCCAGAAAATAGGCGCGTTCCAGAGCAGTTGTTTTACATGCGTCGTACCGAAAATCCAGGTGCCCATCAAGCAGGAGAACAATCCCAGATACAAAAAGGCGGCGTATTCACGTCGAATGGCCAATGCCAACCCGATCAAAAAGATTCCAATGAATAGCAACGTACTGGAAACGAATATACGATCCGCATCGGTGCGAAACATGGCCCCCAGATGTTCTCTATAAGACACGATGGCCGGAACGCCCAGTACTCCCAGATTCACATGGGCCGACCGGACAAGCAATTCGATCAAATCGCCCGGTCGGGCGCTCTGCAATTGTATCAGATGCCAGGGAGCGCCGGGATAGGTAAAGTGAGCGCTGTCCGGGTTACCGGACCGATAGATGGGTCGGCCGTTCAATCGCACTTCAAAGACTTCATCCACATTTTCCAGGTATAGATACGGCTCAGTGTATGCAAAAATGGGTAAGCGCGCCTGAAAAAAATGTAACTCGGTGCCCCGGTGATTCGGTGGATTCCAGGGACGATTTATGGTCGTGAATTCGGTCTGATCTGCGCGGCGGTGCTCCCACTTTTCGATGGGCACGTTTGAACGAGACTCACAGGCTGTAACCAGGCCGGACCACACCAGGATAATGACCGGAAGATATGTGCGACCCCGAAACATAGCAGTCTGTCTGGCTCAAATGTCGCGCAAGAGGTAGCCTGTCCAATTTATTTCCGGAATGGATTCAGGGTAATTAAATAAAGCTACACATTTCAATAGAATAAACCTGTTATTGAATCTGGATATTGGCGCGATGTCATTGATATGCAAGATTTCGTGGCGTGATGGGTACTTCTAATGCACAATATCCGGGCATTAAGGGACTGATTGTGAAAAACTTAAATAAATTGATAAAAGCATTATGGCCACGCCGAATGGTCTCTGGAGCGCCTGCATGCGTGGACGATTGTTATATTCCCTGTCATCTATACTGAGTACCCGGGCCGCCCTGGTATCCGCCGCTCTGAGTCTGATAGCCACATTGACCGTATTTGCGTATGTACGCCAGGTAGAGAATCAAATCAATCGGCAAAATCTGAGTACGCGATTAAAGCTGGAGTTGGACGATTTCGAAACGCGCATTCAGGGTTTTCAGGAAAACTTCAAATCCATGCACGCGTTTTTTGTAGCCGGCCGCCCCACTGAACGGCAATGGCATGAGTATGAATCGCTATTAAAAGGCACGTTTCGCTTCGGTGGTATGCTCTGCATCGCCTACTATGACCGACAGGGTGCCGAATTCAAGCCCCGATATAGGCACAGTATGTGCGCCGAGAATCTGGATTCTGTTCAGGATCCGATCGATTGGATGGCATTGCCACGTAATCAAGAGAATCTTTTTCAGGCGTTTGAGACTTCGTTTGCCAGACACAACCCTTTTGCGTTCGAAATGCAAACCATCGATTCGCAGGGCAACGCAAAAGATTCGCGTAAACTGATTTACCTGGTCATGCCCGATTGTGACGCGCCCTGTGATGTAAATAGCATACGCGGTTACACCGGCGCGATTCTTTCGCTTTCCAGTTTGATGGAAGGTCCGTTTGAATCCGACCGACCGGCTGCCGGCACGAACATGGGTCCGGAAGAAACTTACACGGAAGTGGTCACTATCGATATAGCCGGATTGAAGAAGAACGTATTTTTTTCCATACCGAATACCTCCCCTCTGAGCCAACAGGCCTCGCCTTTCTTTCTGGGCGGCGGACTGATCATTACGATTTTATTGTATTTGAATATGCGTCAGGTGACTCGCGCCCGGGCCCGGGCTACCGAGTTGGCGCATAAAATGACAATCGAATACAAACAGGCGCGCGACGACGCCAACCGGGCCAACAGTGCCAAGAGTGAATTCCTGGCACGCATGAGTCATGAGATCCGAACACCCTTGAACGGGGTGATTGCGTCTACCGATCTGTTAAAACAAACCGGCCTGGATGATGAGCAAAACGGCCTGGTGGATGTTTTATATCGCAGCAGCAACAATCTCATGGCACTGCTTAACGATATTCTGGACTTCTCACGCATCGACGCCGGATTGATGGAACTTGAAATTCGGCAGGTGCGGTTACGCAGTCTGGTGCGCGAAAGTCTACAATTGTTTCAGGTTGCGGCACAACGCAAACACATCGAATTAATAGTCAACATCGATTCGGATGTGCCCGAGCATATCCAGGCGGATGAAACGCGGCTGACACAGGTGCTGAACAACTTAATCAGTAATGCCATTAAATTTACGTCGGAAGGCAATGTTACCGTTACGGTTTCGAAAATAATAACATCCAACGCATCCCCCCCCGAACTGAAATTTGAAGTCCGCGATACGGGCATCGGCTTCGCCGCCGAACAGGCCGAGACCCTTTTTGAAAGTTTCGTGCAGGCCGATGTCTCAACAACCCGCCGGTATGGCGGTTCCGGACTGGGATTGGCCATCTGTCGACGGTTAGTGGAATTGATGAATGGAACCATACAGGCCAGTGCTCGCCCCGGTGAAGGCGCCGCTTTCTGGTTTCAAATTCCGTTGGTGGAATCGGCGGAGCAGGATCGGGTCGAAGTCGCGCCGGATCGAGAGCATTCCAGTCGGTATCAAAACTGGCGAGTGTTGCTGGCGGAGGATGATGAAGACAATCGCGTGCTGACCCAGCGAATGATGAAAATGGCCGGTCTGCAATGTGAATGGGTGGACAATGGCGTCGATGCGGAACAACAAATTCGCTCCAACGAGTTTGATTGCGTCTTTCTGGATATGCACATGCCGGGTCTGGACGGACCGGAAGTGGCCCGCCGGATAACCGAGCAGCCTCCGGAACGAGGCGCTCCCATTATGGTAGCGTTGACCGCCAGCACATTGGAAGATGATCGTCGTAAATGTCGCGCGGCGGGTATGCGCTTTTTTCTTTCCAAACCGTTGCGTCTGGCGGATTTGAAAAGCATGCTGGGAGAAATTGCGGAGCAACGCTGATTCAACCGGAATGGACAAACATTTATTATGGCAGGTTATACTTATTGAATCGAAATCGGTGTGCTGATTTAAGCATATTATGATTTGTCGACTGATTTGTTTGAATTATACATCGATTGGGTGTTTGCAGGAGTTGCATATGAGACGTCCGCAGGTTAACCTGCTTATTGACATTCTTGCTTTTGTGGCCCTTACAATACTGGCGGCAACCGGTATTATGATGCACTACGTGTTGCCACCCGGAACCGGTCACTGGAGTACGCTGCTGGGCTGGAATCGTCATGATTGGGGTGCCGTGCATTTCTACTCGGCAGTAGTTTTTCTGGCGGTGCTTGTGATTCATTTGATTCTACATTGGCAGTGGATTGTGGCCATGGTGCGCGGAAAACCCAGGCAAGGATCGCACGTACGCGTATTGCTCGGTTTATTCGGATTAATAATGCTGCTACTGTTAGTGAGCTTACCGTTCTTTTTTCCGGTTGATTCGACCGGTAACATACGACCGGAAGATGGCCATGGACGATCGCAGCGTGAAGCTGATTCAATAAACCAGGACCGACTCCGTCACCGACAATCAGAGTGATTGGGGGACGCTCAGAGACTCTTCGCTTCCGTAGATTAAATAGGAATCGGAGAGACCGGCGTATTCCGCCTGTGCCCGCGCAGTGGTAAAAGCGCCGCTGAAAATCCGTACTTCGTCAATGCCGCCCGAAAAATATTCCGATACGCCTTTCGCCCCACCAAACCACAGATCGCCGGTACCGCTCATATTGGTCACACTGCCGATTATGGAAGGTGCGCCTCCATTTACGTAAATACGCCGCTGAGTGGAAGTCGCATCCTGCACGATCAGTACATGGTTCCATCCGGTTGAGGCTGCGCCATAGGATTGATTGCTGCCGGACGCGCCGAATATCCAGTTGTTAGAACTACTGATCCATATGCCATACCAGTTGCCCAGATCACGCGATTTGGTTACGATGCCTGTCCAACTGCCGGGTAACGTTCCTTCGTTAATCCAGGCGCTCAGTGTAAAACTGCCTGCAGCCGGATAACTGAAGGCGGCATTATGGGCGATTTCAACATAGTCATTAGTGCCGTCAAAACTAAGCGCACCGGAAATTTGACCGGTAATGCTGTTCCCGGCGTTCATCCCGCCATAGGAAGTTCCATGGTAATTACCCGTGCTATCAATGATCTCACCGACAATACCGGAAGGAGATTCCTTCAAGTGCCATACACCGGTATAGCTCGACCAGACCCCGGCCGCATTCTGACCGTCAACGGCCGCGGAATTGCCATGGTACATATAAATAAAATCGTTGTTGGAGGAGGCCGTTATGCCGGGTACTCGAACCCATAGTATCGATTCTCCATTATAGCTCCATTGTTCTATTTCGTAATCCAACAGGTTCCCGGTGGAATCGGTGAAGCGAATATCGCTTCCGTTTACATTGGTGTGAGCATAATCAATGCGTCCCGCATTTAAACGGACCAACACGGGAAAATCCGTAAATGATTCCGCGTATGCTCCGTTCTGAATGGTCAGCTTATGTCGATAATTCCAACCGGAAGAGTTGACATCCAGATTGGTATTGGAAAGCAATAATCCCAACCAGCTCTCGGTCGCGTTGTATTGTCCGCAGTAATATAATTGAGATACTGCAACCGGCGATAGTAACAAACAGCATAGTGTACGGATTCTCATTGCCATTATTCGCTTTGTTATCATCCCGTTTATCGGTCGGCGTTTGGGAAATTATGATTGCCTGCCCGGCTGAACCGGGCAGACTCCAGATTGCAGATACTATTTGAGCCCGGAATTTCTGTTAATAAAAAAAAATTCGTATACGAACACGAGATCAGCAACTTCGTCTAAAACAGCGTCGATCGGGGTCAAATATACACATTCGTGCTCCATTGAACGGCGGATAGAATCATGTGTTTGATTGCCAACATATAACCGAATTCGAATTACCCCGGACCACTGATGGTTTCGGGACGGATTAAGCTATATGTTTACAGGTAAATCAAATGCAAGCTCAAGAAATCGATTTTATTCGCGACTGCCTGCCGCAGAATCGCACCCTTTTCTACTATTATAAAGACCGGTATGCCGGCCTGCTTCTAAAGTACGCGGTGGCAGACGGTGCATCCGTCGCCACGGTTAAAAAATCGCGTTGGTCGGCCTTGTTGAATCGACCGGTCGTACGCAATCGCATTGCGAATTGCGGCGATGGCAAATTGTATCCATCCGCAATGGACTCGGATTGGCCGACGGATACGCACCCGTTTCGTCTGACACTCTCCCGTTGGCCTTCGGCCGCCGCTCACCGGGTACAGGCCTGGCAACAGACCAGTCGCAGGCAGCATAATCTGGTATTGCACGTTAATTTTGCGGGATTGCATAATGATACATATGCGCGCATTTTCGGACGCGAGAACAATCAGGCCTTTGCCATTGCGTCGCATCCGGTGGATGAACGCGAAATCACGCTTTCGTGGGCGCGTCTGGACCTGGACTGGGAAAATGGAGAAGCGTTGATCGAAGAGATTCAAAGCGATTGGTTGCGCTATGCCGCTTATCGTTTGCAGGCCGGCGGCGATCGCTTCGTTGTGGATCATCTGGGTCAGGTAGTGCCCGCGCGCTGGAGACGTCGTCAGGTTCGGCGTTCCGTCAGTCGAGACGAATTGCATCGGTATGTACAGGATACACTACAACCATATCGTCGCATGTGGGCGGAGTTGACCCTGGCGGCCGGCATATGGTTTCTGGTGGAAGAGATCGGCATCCGGCGGATCTTTTACCACACATTCGAATCCAGTCTGGTTTATAAACATATGCACGCGGCGCCACCGCCCCGATCATTGTACACCGATTTGCCGACCCGATTTTGTTTCCAGGTTCAAGACGTGAAGCCGGAAATGCTTAAGGAACATCGCGGTATTCGCCGGCAGTTAAAGCGTACGCGCATGCAAACCGCGCGCTTTCACCTGTTGGACTTAAATGCGCCGGCGATAAAGAATTAAAACTCTTGCTACTGGATTTGAATGCTTAAATAGGTTGTTACCGGCATCGTTTTGCTGATTGCCATTGCCGTTATGCAGGTTCCGAAACAGTTTCATAAGGGAATGCGCGGGGCCAATAAACAAGCATGAACTATCACTCAACTACATTGACATCGGCGGGTGGCATCTCGGCGGGGTTATCACCTATACTGTTCGTGTTGCCGTAGCCAAGACGGCCATTAGCGCCGTCACCCCAGCAGCGTACGGATCCGGTGTCTACAATCGCGCAATTGTGATTATCTCCTGCGTCTATCTGTGTAACGGTGCCGCCGACATTAACATCCCCCGCTGAAGCCGGTGTTTCATCGTCGCCGATGTCATTTGAGTTGCCGTAGCCCGGTTGGCCACTGCTACCCTGGCCCCAGCAACGCACGGTTCCGGTGCCTGAGATGACACAGGTATGCGCAGCACCAGCAGCAATTTGTGCAACGGTTGCCCCGACATTTACATCGCCTGCGGAGGCCGGTGTTTCATCGTCGCCGATGATGTTTGTATTTCCATAACCCAGCCGACCGAAAGTACCCAGGCCCCAGCAGCGAACGGAACCAGTCTCCAGAACAGCACAGGTATAACTGCTGCCTGCTGCGACTTGCGAGACAGTGCCGCCGACATTTACATCGCCTGCCGAAGCGGGCGTTTCATCGTCTCCGATGTTGTTCGTGTTTCCATAACCCAGTTGGCCGGAAATACCTCCGCCCCAACAGCGTACGGATCCGTTGTCCAGTATGACACAGGTATGGAATCCGCCGGCTGCAATCCGCCTGACAGTGCCGCCGACATTCACATCGCCTGCTGAAGCGGGAGTTTCATCATCACCAATGGCATTCGTGTTTCCATAACCCAACCGGCCGGAAAGGCCGCCGCCCCAGCAGCGAACGGAACCGGTGTCCAGAAGCACGCAGGAATGGCGGCCACCGGCAACAATCTGTGTAGCCATTCCGCCGACATTTACATCGCCCGCCGAAGCGGGTGTTTCATCGTCGCCAATATTGTTTGTGTTGCCATACCCCAACTGACCCAGAGTATTTTCACCCCAGCAGCGAACGGAACCGGTGTTTAACAGAGCACAGGTATGATAAGCGCCTGCTGCAATCTGAGTAACCGTCCCGCCGACGTTTACATCGCCCGCGGAAGCCGGCGATTCATCGTCGCCAATATTGTTTGTGTTACCGTAGCCCAACTGGCCCCGATCAGCCAGACCCCAGCAGCGTACGGTACCCGCTGCCGATAAGTAGCAGGAATGCTCCCTTCCGCCCGCGATTTGCGTGTTATTGGTTCCCGATGAGTCGGACGATGGCGCAGAGAGCAGGAGTGCGAGATACAAAAGGTCTGTACTTGATTCACCCGTGCCATTGAACGTACCGAGCGCATTGTGACCGATACCGCAGTTGACAAGAGTGAAAAGCAGTAACAGGCCGACGGGAAACGAAAGCACAATACGCGCGATTGAGCGGGATGCGCCATCAAACACCTGCTTTCTGAAAAAAATTCTATTTCTGTCATGACTGTGTATCATTTACTATTCCCGGCATTGGTAACGTCCGGGCGTTGCGCATTGCCCAATATTGCGCTTCACGTCACTCGAATACCTGCACATCTCCGGGCGGCATTTCGCCGGGGTTATCGCCAATGATGTTCGTATCTCCATAACCCATCTGGCCAAATTGACTCCGGCCCCAACAACGCACGAAACCATTGCTCAGAATGACACAGTTATGGTGTTCGCCGGTTGCAACCTGTGTTACGGGGCCGCCGACGTTCACATCGCCTGCTGTGGCCGGCATCTCATCATCACCAATGTTATTCGTGTTTCCGTAGCCCAGTGCGCCGACAAAACCTGAGCCCCAGCAGCGTACTGAACCGTTGTCCAGAAGGGCACAGGTATGCGTGTAACGGCCCGAAATTTGTGTAACCAGGCCGCCGATGTTGACATTGCCTGCTGTAGCGGGTGCTTCATTATCACCGATGTTATTCGTGTTTGCGTAACCCAGCCGACCGAAAGTGCCCAGGCCCCAGCATCGAACGGAACCCGTATTCAGAAGGGCACAGGTGTAGTTGCTCCCGGCGGTAATCTGTGTAACAGTGCCGCCGACATTTACATCGCCCGCCGTGGCTGGCGATTCATCGTCACCGATGTGATTCGTGTTTCCGTAACCCAGCTGGCCATTGGTGCCGGTACCCCAGCAACGCACGGAGCCGGTGTCCAGCAGAGCACAGGTGTGATGAAAACCAGAAGCAATCTGTATTACGGTGCCGCCGACATCCACATCGCCCGCCGAAGCGGGTGTTTCATCGTCGCCAATATTGTTCGTGTTTGCATAGCCGAGGCGGCCGAAATCACCGTAGCCCCAGCAGCGAACGGAGCCGGTGTTCAAAAGAGCGCAGGTATGAATGTTACTGGCCGAAATTTGCGTGACGATCCCGCCGACATTTACATCGCCTGCGGAGGCCGGTGTTTCATCATCACCGATGTTATTCGTGTTTGCGTAACCCAGACGGCCGTGAATACCGTAGCCCCAGCATCGAACGGAACCCGTATCCAGAAGGGCACACGCATAAGAGCCCCCGGCAGTGAGTTGCGTGACGTTCCCGCCGACATCGACGGTACCGGCTGCAGCCGGTAATTCATCATCCCCGATGTCGTTCGTGTTTCCATAACCCAGTTGGCCCTGATCACTCCGGCCCCAGCAGTGCACGGTACCTGCCGACGATAAATAGCAGGTAAGATCCCTCCCGGCCACGATTTGTGTGCTGGTGGTTCTCGACGAACCGGATGCTGGCGGCGCAGCAAGTAGAAGTGTCAGAAGCGATAGGTCGGTATTCGTTTCGTCTGCGCCATTAAACGTACCGAGAGCATTGTGGCCGATACCGCAGTGCGCACTTCCGATCGCAATTGCGGCCCCGGCGAGAGTTGCAACCAGAGTGCGGTGCACCGATGCGGGAAAAAGCCGGGATTGATTTTCTAAAAGGCGCAGCTTCGGCACGGCATCGAATGATTGCCGTTGCATGCTATGCTTGAGAAAACTATTCATAATTCGACCCTTACCGTTCCACAATCATGAGTTCCACGCGGCGATCGCGTTCATCGAGGGACCTGGCGGAATCGGCATAGGACCATTCTTCACCGGCGGATAATACATAGATGCGTTCTTCGGGCAGTCCGTGTTCCACCAGCTTTTCGCGAATACGTTTCGCGCGCCAGACGCTCAAGCGTTCATTGCCGGATTCGGTTCCGTAGGGATCGGAATGACCGATGAGCAAAAGTGATTTCCCGTCGGCAATCGCGTTTCTGATGGTGGGCAGCATTTGATTGAATCGTTCTTCTTCTCCCTGCGCGAAGTTGGTGGAATTGAATTGAAAAAAGAGCGAACGCGCGTTGCGTTCTTCTTCGGAATTGCCCAGCGAAACAACCGGCAGGGATTGTGTTTTACCGCCGACGTTACTTCCTTGATCGTTTTGTATATCCTGACGTAATGCCAGGAGCGCGTCCGAGTGGCATGCTTCCGCTATTTGAGTTTCTGTAACAACGCCGAATAAAAAGCCGGCCAGGGAAAAGACGGCGTCCCAGGGTGTAATGGCCGTGCGATACCGGCGCGCGGGCAAATCGCTGTTGGCGAGATCGCTTTCTTCCAATTCATTGATCGGAAATAAGTAAATCAAGCGCACCACTCGCGAGCGCCCGATCTCCTCGCATTGATCGTTGCCGGTCGCAAGCGCCAGATTTCTGTCCGGCGGCGCGGCCAGCGTTTGGGTTGTATATTCGTAGCTGAAGGTGCCGGATGGAGAATGACTTCCATGTTGATTGGCGGTATGGCCGGACGAATTCTCGCCGGTAGTCATGCAGGCGTTGACTGGGAAAAACAACACGGCAGATAACGCGATTGAGAAAAGTGTCCGGTGATGAGTGTGACCCATACCGCTGAGAATACCCGACCGGCCAGTAATTCGCTATCCGGGGAATCCGCAGAACCGCCCCGATTTTGCGGATAGCACGCAAGCTTCTGGAATTATTTATTCGTATTCAGCTATCGTTTTCCAGGAGATCGCGTAGTTGGATGGCCATGGTGGTCAGTTGCACCGGCGAGCGCGCTCCCAGTTTTTCGGCTATTCTGGCCCGGTGATTCTCTACAGTCCGGATACTGATATTCAAATACTCCCCGATTTCGCGATTCAGATATCCCCGGGCGATATATAGCAGCAGTTGTTTTTCGCGCTTGCTCAAACTGTGGTAAGCCTTTACCAGGTCCGGAGATAGCGTCTCTTGTTCAGACTGGCTACCGGTGCCGGCAGGAAACACCAGCTCCCCTTTGAGGATGCGCCGGATGGAATCAACGATTGCTTCCGGCTTTTCTTCTTTTAATATGTATCCTTTTGCGCCTGCCTGCTGGGCCTGATTCAGATGACTCCAGTCCCGTGATCCGGTGAGGATGGCGAACGCAGGGAGTAGATTTTGACGGAAAAGATCGTGCAATACGGTAAACACTATACCGTCAGCGAGCCAGATGTCTATCAGTGCCAGATCCGGAACGGGTTCCTTTTGCAAACGTGATTTGAGAGCGACGCAGGTATGCACGGCACCCAGCCATTCCAGATCTGCGGTTTGCATAATGGCACTCTTCAGACCGGAGAGCACAAGCGGATGATCATCCGCAAATAGAATACGCTTCGGATTTGCGTCCGGCATAGATAGACTCATTTATTATATTTGCACGGTAGTATGCGCATTCAATAAAATTCAAAAGTAATGCTTATCGGTAATTCGGCAGTAGTTATTTTGCAGGTAATACAATCGTGAATCGTGTTCCCTGGCCTTTACGTGAATAGACGAATATTTCCCCATTATGCGCCCGGACAATACGGTCAACAACCGCCAGCCCCAATCCAAAGCTGTCCTTTTTGCTATTACTTCCCGGAAACGGCTGAAACAATCGATTTCGAAGCTCGGAAGACAGACCCGGACCATTGTCTTCAAAAATGAAATACACTCGATCATCCTGAACCTCAATTCGTACACGAAACTCACCTCCCAGGGGCATGGCAGTTGCAGCATTACGAGCCAGATTGGCTGTGACGCGCTGGAATCGATCCAGGTCGATAAGGATATCCTGGTTCTCATAATACTCAACAGAAAAAATTATAGATGTTCCGGTAAATAAATCGCGTAAATCCTGTTCGATTGAACGAGCAATATCCTGTAATGATTCCGGACGTGTACTTACAATTATGTGCTGCCGCGCAAAATCGAGAATATCCAGCGCCATATTCTTCAGCCGGGTAACCTCACGATCTATATCTCCGGCTACCGTAGAAACGTCTCCGTTTTTAGAACTCCTGATTTTATCCGATTGCATCAACAGAACTCGGCAATGGTGGTTGATGTCATGGACAATCTCAGAAGCGGCCTGTCCAACCGCCGCTAATGTTTCGGTTCGTGTGCTGCGAATATTTTCAAGTACCAGTGCCAGCGAATCGCATAGCCCGCGTATATAGACTTTTTCCTGTTGAATAGACTGCGGAAGTACGTTGCACCATTCCAGGACAGCCAGCGTCTCTTCGTTTCGTCTTGCGGCTGAACGCAGACTACTCTGTTCGATATTGGCGACCATTTGCAGTTGATTCAATTGTATCTTCGGAAGTTGCCAATATTTTTCAATGTTCTTATTGCTGACCTTTTCGGGAAGTCGGTTTTCGTTAGAATCGATTGTCATATATTGACCTGTAACGGGATCTTTAAACAGTGCGCGCATTGCAATCGTATCCGGAGTGCCCAACGCGTTGGCACCTTCATTCAGTGCGGTTCGAATGGCGTCTATGGCATTCCGAGACTGATTTAAAGTACGTGTTAATGTTAACAGATTGCGGACTCTCTGACGCAGCCGTTCCGATGTATGTAACGCGCGACTGTATCGTTTTGCCAGTATATATGATTGGATGAATAAAAATTCTAGAAGCCCGAATGCTGAAAGATACCGGGAATCAATTAAGGCCTGTACATATAAAATATCATTAAAATTGGCCAACGTAAAAATTAGCCACGCAACAAACATTAATGACGCGTCTTCTCTTTTGCGATAAATTGCAATAATCGTGACACACGTAAAAAATACCGATACTGACACCAGAAGTAAATGATATGCGTCTGCAATATGCGTAAAAACCGACGGTGCGGTAAAAAGTACGATCGCCGCACATATCAATGATAATACGGCGAAAATTTGAAATACTTTGCGCGAATAATCTTTGTGGTAGATCTGCACGAGATACCAATGACAGATCGGGGCTCCTATATAAACAGTGAGGTAATCCAGAGTGACAAGCCAGTTCCAGCCAAACGACCAGAACTCTTGAAGAATACGCTCACCGGTTATTGCGGTACGTAAAGCCATTATAAAACAAAAAAGGCCCAGTAAAAGAAATGGTATCTCATTTCTACGTAGAACAAAAATGAGTAAATGGTAAACCCCGACAGCCAGAATGGCTGCTGCGACAAATACTTCCAGAGCGATGCGGCGGTTTTGATCGGTACGCAATTGTTGTTCGGTTCCAAGGATTGGTTGCTCCCAGACACCTCCCCAGCGATGATGATGATTGGATACATGCAAGATAAGTTCTACATTTTGCTCGGCGAAAAACACATGAACAGCCGGCCGCCATTCGGGGGTTTCTGTTACCTGACTTTTCCCCGGCCGGCCGTTCGTGCCAATCAACTTTCCATTAGCGTACAATCTATAAGCTGATTCCAGATCCACCATTCGAATAGCCAGAATCGAAGGAATCGGATTACGTATTATCTTCAATCTATAGGTGGCAAAGCCTTCGGCCTGTAAGTCCGTCGTTCCCGCCTTATTTTCATTCCAGAAACCGGGGACGTTAAAAAATCCGGTCGGTTCGGGATACATTTCCGGAAGCAAGTCGGGTTCGTTCCAGGGGTTTACCGGGGTTACAAATTTGTTCCAATAAAACAACCAGGGACCCTTCAGCGATACGGGCTGATTGTTCTCTAATTGATAATTCGTGAGATCAAGCACGCCATTTGCGATGCCTGGAGCTGAAATTTGATCGCCGGTGCTTACCGAATCAGGCGAGCATGAATATAAGATGCAACTAACAGCCAGTATTAATCGGAGCTGAGTTTTTCTGATGCGATCTGATTTTGTGCCTTTACTTGAATTCCATATCGTGAACACAAAATGCACTCAGTAGTGATCGGATACGGAGAATACGCAAGAGAAAAAGAATCTGATCGGATTATTTTTCCAATCCGACGTGTGATTCGTTGGGCAACTATCCCTTTACCACTTCATGCCGGTATTTCTTAATATAAAAATAATACACTATTCCGGTTAAGGTGAGCAATATACCGGCCATACTTTCTACAGGCCGATCAATCAAGGTCCACAATGTGTACATCGAATATATCAACAACGTAAGTATTATAGTAAAATAGAACAATGGCACCCGAAAGGGTCGCTCGGCATCGGGCATTTTTTTACGCAGCACCCAGACCGCCATAATGGTGGATATATTAAAAATGCCGGATGTGAAGCTGAAAAAATCAATGACCTTTTCATAGATGGTGCCGCCGCCGATGCCGGTATCCAGCGCTGCGACTATTAATAAAACCGATGCCCAACCGGCCTGCAATATTAGAGCGCGATTGGGTGTGTGCCAGCGCGGACTGGTATCACGCACGAATCGAAAAAATAGTCCATCCCGGGCCATGGCGTGCCACGTGCGGGCCTTGACCATAATCTGGGTGCTGACATTTCCGAAAGTGGACAGCATCACAATGCCCGCCAGCAGCAATCCACCGGCGGTACCCACGGATACCTGCATGGCACGCGACGCGATTTCTTTGCGTGCCAGAATCATTTCGACGGCACCCAGTTGATAGAGGTAAGCCGAATTCACCGCCAGGTAAATCAACATAACGCCGCCGATTCCAAGAAACAGTGAAAGCGGCAAATTGCGACGCGGATTGCGCACCTCTTCGGCTACATAAGTGGCGCCTTCCCAGCCGCTGTACGCGAAGAAGCCGTACCGCAACGCCGTAAGTACGGTAAGTACGGTGCCATAAGTCCATTCTTCCGGCCAGACATTCGTGGTGAAGTTTATCGATTCACCGGGCGCGGCGAAACAAAAACCAATGATGGCAATCAGTGACGCAACTTTTAGAAAGCTCAGTACGTTTTGCAACATGCCCGAAGCCAGCACGCCGAAAGAATTGGCGGCCGTCAGCAACCAGATGACACCCAATGCCAATCCGGTACGTCCCACCAATCCGATTCCGCTGCCACCGGAAGTGCGCAGTGCGTAGTCGGTGTACTCACTGAACACCAGCGCTACGGCCACAATGGAAGCCGTTTCGGAAACAAAGAACATGGCCCAGCCGCGTAAGAAGGTCCAGAATTCGGGATAGGCCGCTTTTAAATAAGCGTACGGACCGCCCGAGCGCGGAATCATGGCCACCAACTCGGCGAAGCAAAACGAAGATAAGAAAGTGGCGATGCCGCCGATTATCCAGGCCAGAAAGAATAAGCCGATGGATATCTGACCGACCGGAATGTCTCCGGTGGTATAGGTAGCCGAAGCGTCCAGTCCGCTGACCGCCAGCATCATAGGGCCGGGCGTGCGAAATATTCCCGAGCCGATAATGCGACCGATGACGATGGATAATGCTTCGGTCAATCCCAGGCGGGCTTCAAGTTCCGGTGTGGCGGCAGGCATAAGGCGCTGTGCGGGTTCTTCGACGGCACGGCAAGGCGATTTAATACACCGCAGTCAACCAGTGTTTGAATTCCGGGTCTTCACCATTTACGATATTAACGAAGCGATCGCGCAATTTGGAAGAAATTGGACCGATATTGCCGTCGCCGATAACCCGCCGATCAATTTCGGCGATCCAGGCGACCTGTGCACCGGTGCCGCAGAAGAACGCTTCATCGCAAATATACAATTCGGCCCGGGCCACATCGCGCTCTACGACGGAATAACCCATGCTGCGGGCCAGTTCAATGATAGAGCGGCGCGTGATGCCTTCCAGCACGGCGCTGGCCAGATGCGGAGTAATAATCGTGTTTTCCCGAACAATGAAAATATTCTCGGCGCTGCCTTCGCTGACCATGCCGCGCATATCCAGAAAGATGGCCTCATCGAATCCGTTTTGCACGGCTTCCGATTTGGCCAACGCGGAGTTAATATAACCGCCCGACGCCTTGGCGCGGGTGGGAATTATATTCTCATCGATTCGACGCCAGCTGGAAACCGCCGTGCGCATGCCGCGGGTGGTGTCCAGATAATCGTTCAACGGAACCGTGTACAGCGCAAAAGCATCGTGAATGTCGTGTAGACGCGGCGAAAGTTGTAAATCGCTCTTATAGATGAACGGTCGAAAATACGTATTGGTGCGAAAATTATTTTTGCGCGCCAGTTCGAGTGTGATTGACTTCATCTCGGCGGCGGTTTTAGGCGGATTCATCTGCATGATGCGAGCGCTCTTCACGAGACGATTGTAATGATCGTCAATACGAAAGATGTACAGGTTATCATGGGCCGCGTTGTAATAACCGCGCAGGCCGCCGAAAACCATGGTACCGTACTGTAACGCGTGTGTGGAAATATTTACGTTGCAGTCGCGCAGGGTTTTGAATTCGCCCGCATGGTACGCTATGCTGTTTTGATCCGTGGCCGTCATATGCTATCTGCCTGTGAAAATCTTTCCAATTGATGCGCTTCCTCGCATCCGGGTGGCGTGGCGCGTCCACAAAAAGCGCCATGCTGTCTTTCGAGAGTCGTTCCGAATCGCCTGATGGGACTACCGTCTTGGAAATCGTTCGGTGACGGTATGCTTTGCACGATGGAAGCGACGAGGAAAAAATCAAGGTCCGCACCGGGGTTTTTTTGGGCGAGCCATTTTTTGTACGCAACAATTGACAGAATCAAGACT